>DASTVV010000183.1:0-18720 GCA_035758925.1 Gemmatimonadaceae bacterium | reverse complement strand
GACACCCCTGTCGGCGCCTACGCACCGCCGATCGTGTCGGTCACCGCGACACCGGCCGCTGGGGCATGAGCTCGTGCCGAGATTGTCCCGTCTGAACGCTCAGCGCTGACGCAGCCGCGGACTGACCATGGTGTTCGACTTCTTCGCTCGACGCCGGCGGTCGCGGCTGCGCATGACGCCGTTCCCCGAGTCCTGGCGCGTCATTCTCACCGAGAACGTACCGCTCTATCAGCGCCTCACATCCCAACACCAGCAAGACGTCGAGGGGCACGTCCGGGTGTTGATCGCGGAGAAGCACTTCGAAGGATGCGGGGGACTGGTGCTCACGGACGAAATCCGAGTCACGATCGCCGGACACGCTGCGTTGCTCCTGCTTGGACGCGAGCCGCACTACTTCCCCAGACTCGTGTCGATTCTCGTCTATCCCAGCACGTACGTCGTGGACACCGAGGAGCGTGACGGCATGGTCGTGACCGAACACGCGGAGGAACGGCTGGGAGAGTCCTGGAAGACGGGAGTCGTCGTGCTGTCCTGGGACGCAGCCCGCGCAGGTGCGCGTGAGCTTCGCGACGCGAGCAACCTCGTGCTCCATGAGTTCGCGCATCAACTCGATTCGGAGGACGGCCGTTCCGACGGCGTGCCCCTCCTGGACCGCGCCGGCGACTATGCGGCATGGGCTCGCGCGCTCGAGCCGGAGTACCGCAAGCTCCAATCAGAACCCGAGCGAAGCCTGCTCGACGAGTACGGCGCGACCAATCCCGCGGAATTCTTCGCGGTGGCCACCGAGGCATTCTTCGAGCGGCCGCGAGAGCTCAAGGAACGACATCCAGCGCTTTACGCCGAGCTCAGCGCGTTTTACCATCTGGACCTCGCGACAGACGGCGCACCTCAACCATCTACTGAGACGCAGAATGATCACCCTCAGAGATAGGAAGGATCTGCTTCGGTCGGGGCTCGCCGGTCGCGAGGGATTCGACGTGCAGTGGTCCCGCGCCTGAGGAATCCGGCGACGGCAGCGATTGCGCGCCAACGCGCAGGGTGACAACGTTCCGCCATGGGCGTGACCGAAGGTCAAAACCCGCCGCCGCTCTCGCCGGACGCCATGCCGGGCGATCCGGACACCCTGCTGCCGCAACTCCAGGAGGCGACGACAGGCGAATACGAGATCATCGGTGAGCTGGGACGCGGCGGCATGGCGGCCGTCTATCTCGCGCGTGACATCTCGCTGAACCGGAAGGTCGCCATCAAGACCATGCTGCCGGAGCTCACCGGCAAGCACGACATGGTGATGCGCTTCAAGCGCGAAGCGCAGATGGCCGCGGGGCTCAGCCACCCGCACATCGTTCAGATCCACAGCGTCAAGCAGACGAACCGCATCGTCTACTTCGTCATGAAGTTCATCGAGGGACGCGGGCTGGACTCGATCATCAGCGAGCACGGCGCGCTGGACGTCGACATGACGCGGCTGGTGCTGCAGCAGGCCGCGAGCGCGCTGTCCTTCGCGCACCATCGCGGCGTGATCCACCGCGACGTCAAGCCCGCCAACATCATGATCGACGAGAATGGCTGGGCGGTGATGACGGACTTCGGCATCGCGAAAATCGACGACGGCAACAACCTCACGGCCACGGGTCAGGCCGTTGGCACGCCGCATTACATGGCGCCCGAGCAGTTCCACAACAAGCCGCTCACGGCGTCCGCCGATCAATACTCGCTGGGCGTGGTGGTGTACGAGATGCTCACCGGCAGGAAGCCGTTCGACGGAAGCACCTTGGCCGAGATCATCACGCAGCACTTGTTCAATCCTGCGCCGGACATTCGGAAGGATCGGCCAGACCTGCCAGCGACGGTTTCCGACGCCGTGGCGCGCATGTTGGCGAAGGAACCGCTCGGACGCTTTCCCGATCTCGACGCGGCGATCGCAGTCCTTGGGGCTCCCGATCCCAACACCGTGGAGGCGACACGCGGTCGGCTGATGTCGCTCGCGCGGATCAACCCGAACAGGAAGGTTGGGCTGAGCGTCCCGATGAGCCCCGTGCCGGCGACACGTCCAAGCGCGCGAACAGCGGTGGTACCGGGCGCGTCCGCGCCTGTCAGCGAAGAGCGCGCGCCGCGCGTGTCACAGCCTCCGGTAGCGTCGGCAGTGGCTCCGGCACGCAAAGGCTCGCGCAAGCTGATCTGGATATCCGCCGTCGTGGTGCTCCTCGCCGTCGGCGCGTTCATCGGCGCGAGGAGCGAGACGGCAGCCGATTGGACCGCGGACCGCAATCCGGCGATGCGTCGCGGGGTTCGACTGTGGCAGGAAGGCAAGCCTGAGCTGGCCGCGGCGGAGTTCAATGCGGCAACGCGGCAGCTGCCAAGAAGGGCGATGCCGCATGTATATCTGTCACGCATTGCGCGCGAACGGGGCGATCTGTCCGCGGCGTTCAGGGAAGCGGCGCGCGCGGCGCAGCTCGAGCCGAACAACGCGCTGGCCCTGCGCGAAGTCGGCTCCGTGTTTCTGGCGCGAAACGACTACGACGCCGCTCGGCGGTTTTTTGTGCGCGCGCTGCGCGTGAATCCGAGCGACAAGGTAGCGATGGGCTGGCTTGCCTGCTCCTTCCATAGAATGGGGGACCCGGACCAGTCGTCGCGCTGGGCAGCCCGTGCCGGTGAAGGCCCCTGGTCTGCGTGCCTGAGGTAGGCATGCCAGCGCATCACCTGACCGCCGCTATTATCGTAGAACAGTGAGCCCAGACCCCGTCGTCCGCAGCAGCACGCCGCGTTCGCTGGTCATCCCGTCCGAGCTCGTGCCCGAACGGGCCGGGACCGTCGCCTTTCTCAGCAACAAGCAGCAACACGGCGACTGGCTGCTGCCGCGGCTCTATCGCGCTGTGTCGTTCATGGGCAGTGTAACGATCGATCTGACCAAGGCTCGAGTCGGCCCAGGCACGTCGCAAATCGAGTTGCGCTCCATCTTCGGCAACATCGAGATCTACGTGCCGCCCGAGCTGCGCATCGAGTGCGACGTCTCACCGGTGCTGGGCAACGTCGAGGCGCACCTGGACTCGACCACCCCTCCGCCGCCCGACGCGCCAGTGGTCCGAATCACCGGGATGGCACTCATGGCCAACGTCGAAGTGAAGGTTGTCGATCCCAACGCGCCCAACTGGCTGGACAGGCTGACAGAACGACTCATGGGCTAGCTGTTCGGCGCCACACCCAACGCGAATCTCGCCATGAAACTCTGCCGGGCGTTGTGGCTCGTGTCGTTCATCCAGGTTGCCTTTCCCAACAGTTCGTCCGCGCAGCGTCCCGCTCCGCTCGACGTCGTCCTTGTCGGCGGGCGAGTGATCGACCCCGAGACGAGCCTCGACGCGGTTCGGGCGGTCGGCATCCGGAACGGGAGGATCGCGTCCGTCACAACGACCGTCCCGCGGGCGCGCGATACGCTCGACGTCAGAAGTCTGGTTGTCGCCCCCGGCTTCATCGACCTCCATTCGCACGGACAGGATTCCGTGAACTACCAGTTCCTCGCGCGCGACGGCGTCACGACCGCGCTGGAGCTGGAAGTCGGGACCTATCCGGTGGCGCCCTGGTATGCCAGGCGAGAGGGCAAGGCGTTGATCAACTTCGGCGTTTCCGCCAGCCACATCGCGGCGCGCCGAGCGATGCTCGACGGCGATTCCAGCGCGGCGGGCGCCGAAGTCATCGCCGCCACCGGCGCGTTCGTGCGATCCAGGATCGAGCCGACGCGCCTCCCCGAGCTGGAGCGACGCCTGGATCGTGCGCTCTCGGATGGAGCACTCGGCGTGGGCATGGGCATCAACTACACGCCCGCGGCCACGCGCGAGGAGATTGCGCGGATGTTCGGTGTGGCGGCGCGGCGTCGCGTGCCGGTGTTCGTGCACATCCGGTATGCTGGACTGCTGGACGACGCAGGCGGTGTCACCGCGCTGCAGGAAGTGATCGCGGACGCGGCGGCCACCGGGGCGTCGCTGCACGTGGTTCACGTCACGAGCGTCGGCCTCGCTGCGACGCCGGTATTGCTGGACCTGATCGACGGCGCGCGCGCCCGAAAGCTCGACGTCACCACGGAGGCGTACCCGTATACGGCCGGCGCTACGATGCTCCAGAGCGCGATCTTCGACCCGGGCTTTCAGGAGCGGCTCGGCATCGACTACAAGGACCTTCTCTGGGCCGCCACTGGAGAGCGTCTCACCGCCGAGAGCTTCGACCGCTATCGCAAGACGGGTGGCCTCACCATCGTCTTCTCCATTCCCGAGAGCGCGGCCGACCAGGCGTACGGTCGCCCATACTCCATCGTAGCGAGCGACGGTGGCTTCCAGGTCCAGAATGGCACGCCGTTCGGCCACCCGCGAAGCGCCGGAACCCATGCGCGCATCCTGGGCCGCTTCGTGCGCGAGCGCGATGTGCTTCCATTGGCCCAGGCCATCGGCAAGATGACGCTGCTCCCTGCCCGCCGGCTCGAGGGCGTGGACCCCCAGATGAAGCGCAAGGGACGCGTGCAGGCCGGCGCGGATGCGGATCTCGTCGTATTCGACCCTGCTCGAGTCATCGACCGCGCCACCTTCGAGCAGCCGGCCCAGTATTCGGACGGGATCGTACATGTGATGGTGAACGGCACGTTCGTCGTGCGCGGATCACAGCTGGTTCCGGGTGTGGCCCCGGGTAAGCCGGTTCGTGGCCGGGGCGGCCCCAGGCCCTAGAGCCCTTTAAGGCCCAAATAACCCGGTCTGGACGGCTTTTTCCTTGCAGTACGACCCCGAATGGCCCGGTTTTCCTCGGCCTTCGTTGCTGCGCTGGTAGAACCTGGGGTGCATTCTTGGGACGCCGACGGCGCTGAAACTGTCGACGAGCAAGAGGTGCTGCGTGGCGTTCAAGCAATCGTGGTGGCTGCGGCTGTCCGCTAAACGGTCTGTCAGCGTCTGGCTGAGTTACGCCGGGGCGCTGGCGCTCACTGCCGTCGCCCTTGGACTGACGCTTCTCCTGGCGCCGGTCCTCGAGCGGACGCCATTCCTGTTTTTCTTCGCGTCGGTGCTGCTGTCGGCCTGGTACTGCGGCCTTGGACCCGCCGTCGTCTCGATCGCCCTTGCCCTCCTCTCGGTGAACTACCTCTTCGTCGAGCCGATCGGCAGCTTCGGAGCGCTTCGTCTGCGGGACGCTGCAAGCCTTGCACTGTTCGCGGTGGTGGCCGGGCTGATGACCGCCCTCGGCAACGCCGCCCGGCGCGCCGCGCAGCAGTCGGGACGCGACGCCGATGCGCTGAAGGAGGCCTCCCGCGAACTTGCCCGCGTCAACGCCGAGCTTCTGCGGGGGCGGGAGGTTCTCGTCGACGCGCAGCGCAGCGCGCAAACCGGAAGCTGGGACTGGGACGTCAACACGGATCAGGTGGTTTGGTCCGACGAGATGTATCGCGTGTATGGCCTGGAGCCGCAGAGCATTCGCGTGAACCTGGCGGCATTCATGAGCTTCATCCATCCGGATGATCGCGCGATGGTCCAGCGCGTGCTGGAGACAGCGATGAAGACGAAGGAGCCGTTTTCGTTCACGCATCGTGCACTGCGGCCCACGGGTGAGATTCGCTGGATGCGAGGCGCGGGACAGGTGGTGACCGAGGAGAACGGCACGGTCGTCAGACTGATTGGCAGTGGTCAGGACGTCACCGACAGTGTGATCGCCGCCGACCGCGCGGAGCGGCTGCTGCTCATCACCGGCGAGCTTGCCAAGGCACTCACGCCGGTGACGGTGGCAGACGCGGTGATGCGCGTCATCACGGCGACGATCGGCGCCACCCATGGCGGCGTGCGGTACCTGGACGAGGATGGGTACCTCGCGCTCCTGCTTTCCAGCGGCGCGCCGGAGCACGTCGCTGCCTTGAACCGCCGCGTACCGATAGCCGAGCGTACGCCGCACGGGCTGGCGGCACGCACGGGCGTCCCGGTGTACATCGAGTCGGCGGAGGAGTACCGCGACGAACGCTATGCCGACGCCATGACGGTCGTGGAAGCACTCGAGATTCGCGCGTCAGCCACCGTGCCGCTGATCAGCGGTGGCCGCGTCATGGGCACGATGTCATTCAGCTTCACGTCACCGCACGAGTTTCCGCCCGCGGAGCGCGAGTTCCTGGAGGAGGTGGCGGCCCACACGGCGCAGGCGCTCGATCGCGCCATGCTCATCGAAGCCGAACGCGATGCCAACGCGCGCCGGCAGCAGCTCCAGAGCCTCGCGACGGACCTCACGCGCGTCCTCACGCGCGCCGAAGTCGGCACCGTCGTGCTTCGTCACCTCGTTCAAGCGTTCGATGCCTACGCTGGCGGCGTCGTCGAGCTATCCAGCGACGGGGGCGTGTTCAGCATGATTGCCGGCATCGGCATGGATGAAGTGGCGATGCGTCGCTATCGACGTTTCTCGGTGGACGCGCCGGTTCCGACGCGCGACATCGTGCGCACGCGGGAGCCCGTGTTCATTGCGGACGCTGCCGAATGGACCATGCGCTATGGCCGGCCGCCGCGGGTGCTGGGGAAGGACGCCATCAATGGATCGTGGGCTGCCCTCCCCATGCTGGTGGAGGACCGCTTGCTGGGTGCCATCACCGTGAGCCTCCAGGGTCCGCGGGACTTCACGCCAGACGAACGGCGGTTCATGCGCGCGTTCGCGGATCTGGCGGCGCAGGGATTCGATCGCGCCAGGCTGCACGAGACAGAGAAGACCGCGCGTGAGGAAGCCGAAATCCACCGCGCGCTCGCCGAGGATGCCAATCGCGCCAAGACCGAGTTCCTGGCCACGATGAGTCATGAGCTTCGCACGCCGCTCAACGCCATCCAGGGGCACGCGCAGCTGCTCGAGATGGAGGTGCATGGGCCGCTCACGGAAGCCCAGCGCGAAGCACTCGACCGCGTGCAGCGCGCACAGCGACACCTGCTCGGACTGATCAACGACATCCTCAACTACGCCAAGCTGGACGCGCATCGCGTCGAGTTCGACCTTCGCGAGTGGCCCCTGGCCGACGTGCTTGCGGACGTGGTGCCGATCATGGAGCCGCAGCTGGCAACCAAGGGGATCAGCCTGACGCTCGTCTCGAACGACGACGCATCGATCATCGTCCGAGCCGACCGCGAAAAGCTCGTTCAGGTGCTGCTCAACCTGCTCTCGAACGCCGCCAAGTTCTCACAGTCCGGCGGATGGGTTCGCATCAACGTCGCGACGAGTGACGAGCGCCCGGACCTGGTGCACCTCGACGTGTCGGACGGCGGCATCGGCATTCCCCTCGAACATCACGAGCGCATCTTCGAGCCGTTCGTGCAGGTCCGCTCCACGTCCGGAGGCACAGGGCTGGGGCTGGCCATCAGCCGCGAACTGATTCGCGGAATGGGCGGCGAGATCACCGTCGCGAGCGTGCTGGGACAGGGATCGACGTTCCGGATCGCACTGCCCTCGGCGACCGCGCCGTTGCTGGCAGGAACACTGGAACGACCAGCGAACGCGTCAGCCGAAGAACTCTCCTAGCGATACCACGCCATAGGGATGTCGGCTTCGTATCCGCCGTTCGATGCGCGGATGCGACCCTCCAGCCGGCCCTCGCGACGAAATCCCAGGCTCTCGTACAGACGGAGCGCGCGCTCGTTGCCTTCCTGCGTGATCAGCTCGACGCGCGTCACGTCGGGATGATGCTGTTTCACTTCGGCCAGCAGACGGTGGAAGAGTTGGCGTCCGATGCCCTGACCCTGCGCTCGCGGGTGAACGGCGACCGTGAGGTCACCCATGACATGTCTGAAGACCTCGAGGTCGCTGCGATACGCGTGCAGCTCGCCGGCCAATCCGGCCAGTCCGGGCAGCTCGGCGACGAGGATGATTCCGCGCGCCAGGCTGTCCTCCACGAAACCATTCACGTAGTCGCTCGTGACCTCGGGCGGCGTTCGGGCGATGCCACCCGGGGTCGCGCCCACTTCTCGATACAGCCGCTGGATCGCGGGAGCGTCATCGCGACGGCCGGGGCGCAGGCGAGCGCTCGTCGTGGTCATCGCGCTATCGGGCGGAGACTCTGCGCGCTTTCGCGCCACGCGAAGACGATGCAACCTCGGCCTCGTCCGCGTCACCCGCCCACCGCCTGGCCTGCGCATCGTAACGCGCACGAGCCGCGTCAACTTCGGCGAGGTGCGCGCCTGACCACTCCATGAGCGCACCGACGATCTTCCGCAGCGTCGCGCCGAGCGGCGAGAGCTCGTACTCGACACGCGGTGGCACTTCGGGGTACATGCGGCGCGTCACCAGCCCGTCGCGCTCCAGACCGCGCAGCGTCACGGTGAGCATGCGCTGGCTCACGCCTTCAACGCTGCGACGCAATTCGTTGAAGCGCATCGGGCCATCCTGGGCCAACACGTGGATGACGTACATCGACCACTTGTCGGCGATGCGCACGATCATCTCTCGCGCGCGGCAGTTCGTGGGCGTGCGCTCAATCTCGGGCGGTGTCTTGTGGGTGGCCATGAATCGGTTACTCGAGAGTCACCGAGGCACGTTGAAGTGCGTTCTTCTCACCGCGCCCCGTGGTTGGTATTGTGTACCTAGTTACGAAATGTAACCTGACACCTAATGGGAACCAACCTCATGTATACGCAACTCTCTGATCCGCAGACGTTTGGCATCGGGCTGCTGATCGCACGGCTGGCACTCGGCCTCCTCGTCGCGGCACACGGCGCGCAGAAACTCTTTGGCTGGTTCGGCGGATACGGCCTCAAAGTCACTGGCGAGTTCTTCGTCGGCCTCGGTTTCCCACCCGGGCCTCTCTTTGCAGGCGCGGCGGGACTTGCCGAGCTTGTGGGCGGATTGTTGGTCGCGCTCGGGCTGCTGGGCCCCGTGGGACCCGCCCTCGTGATCTCGGTGATGATCGTCGCCGGCATCACCGTCCACTTGTCCAACGGCCTCTTCGCGCAGAATAACGGCGTCGAGCTCCCGTTGCTGAACGCCGCCGTCGCGTTCGGGCTCGCGCTGGCCGGCTATGGCCCGTATTCGCTCGACGCGTATCTCGGCATCACGCCCCTGTGGAGTCCGATGCTGACATACTCGGTGCTGGCCGTCGGCGTGCTGGGCGGCATCGGCAACCTGATCATCAGACATCAGCGGCCAAGTGCTCAAGGCGCGCGGAAGTAGAGAACTGGCGAAGGCTGGAGATCTCTGCGCCAAGGTCACGTACTACTTGATCCGAATTCCACGAAGAGGACGAATCGAGTCGCAACAATCCAGAGCTCCCCTCGGCTGGACCGGGGGAGCTTTGTTTCGTTATCTGGTCAGGTCTGCTTTGGAATCCGGAACTCTTCGACGATTACCATCGTACCGTTGCTCGTCGATTCCTGTCTCAGCCGCTTGGCTTCCTGGTATTCGGGATCGTTGTAGAGGCCCAGGGCTGCCTCCTTCGAGGGGAATCGAATGATCGCGTTCATCGTTCGCGCGCGGCCTTCGACAGCGTAGGCAGCAGTATCGGATGCCAACACCTGGCCGCCGTACTTCGGCAACAGCCGCATGACCACCGGCGGGTAGTTCTTGAACTTCTCCGGGTCGTCGATGTCGTAGGCGCCGATGTAGTAGACCGTCATGTGGCCTCGCAGTGCCAGGGTTTACCGATCAAACACTAGTAGGAACCATCGGCGTTGATCGGCTGAATCGGCGCTGATCCGCGTCCACCCCTTCGTCGTAGATGCCTCAAAGAGCGTTAGCCCGACGTCGCACAGCATTCCACCGGCGTTGCTCGTACCAGAATTGACAGAGGCCCACCCCGACTCATCCTCCGACGTTCCCATCCCCAACACTGCTCATGTCCAAGTCTCGTCGTGATTTCCTGAAGACGGGCGCCACAGTCGCCGCCGCGACGATCGCCGGGCCGCGGCTGCTCGACGCACTCGAGGCACCGTCTGTCTCGCCGTATCTCGCAGCGCCACCAACCGAGGCATTTGCCGCCGAGCTGGCGGCAGAGGCGCTCAACGCCGCCAGATCCGCGGGCGCGACCTACGCCGACGTTCGCATTGGCCGCTATCGCCGCCAATCCATCGGGACGCGCGAACGGCAGATCACCGGCGTGTCGGACAGCGAGTCGTATGGCATCGGCATCCGTACGATCGTGAACGGTGCGTGGGGATTCGCCGCGACGAGCAACATGACCACCGAAGGCGTCGTGAAGGCAGCGCGTGAAGCGGTGCGGATATCGCGTGCCGCGAAGTCGGTCCAGAGGCGGCCGATCGAGCTGGCGCCCGCGCCTGTGGTCAAGGGCACCTGGATGACTCCGGTGACGCGCGATCCGCTCGACGTACCCATCGAGGAGAAGGTCGCGCTCCTGTTTGCCGCCAACGAAGCGGCGCTCAGGGTGCCCGGCGTGCGTTTCGTGAACTCGGGGCTGCAACTGCTGCGCGAAATCAAGATGTACGCGAACACCGAGGGCACCGAGACGACGCAGACCTTCATTCGCGTCGGCCCGGCGTTCTCGGCGACCGCGATCGGCAGCGGCGCCTTCCAACAGTACACCGAGGAGCTTGCGCCGCGCGGCTCGGGTTGGGAATACATCACGGGACTCGACATGCCGGGCAACGCGGCAAAGTGGGCCGAGATTGCCGTGCAGAAATTGAGCGCCAAGAGCGTTGAGCCAGGCCGTTACGACGTGATCCTCGAGCCGCAGAACCTCTGGCTCACCATCCACGAGTCCATCGGACATCCGACGGAGCTGGATCGCGCGATGGGATACGAGGCCAACTACGCGGGCACGAGCTTCGTCGCGCCGCCGGAAGTCCACATCGGAAAGCTCAAGTACGGCACGCCCATCATGAACATCCAGGGCGACAGAACGCAGGAAGGGTCGCTCGCCCGCTGCGCCTGGGACGACGAGGGCGTGGCAGCCGACACGTGGCTCATCATCGACAAGGGTGTGTTCAAGGACTACCAGACCACACGCGAGCAGGCCGCGTGGATCAGCAAGCTGACTGGTGTGAACAAGTCGCACGGCTGTTCGTTCGCGGACTCGTGGGACAGCGTCCAGTTCCAGCGGATGCCGAACGTCTCGCTCCTGCCGGGCGAGAAAGACATCAGCCTGGACGACATCGTCGCCGACACCGACCGCGGCATCGTGATTCGCAATCGCGGCTCGTGGTCCATCGATCATCAGCGTTACAACTTCCAGTTCTCGGGGCAGGCGTTCTATGAAGTGCGCGGCGGCAAGATCGTCGGCATGCTCAAGGACGTCGCGTATCAGGCGAACACGCCCGTGTTCTGGAACTCGATGGACTTGATCGGGGGACCCAAGTCCTATTGGCTCGGCGGCTCGTTCGGTGACGGCAAGGGTCAGCCGTCGCAATCGAACTCGGTGAGCCATGGCTGTCCGCCGGCTCGGTTCCGCAATGTCAACATCGTGAACACCGGGAGGGAAAGCTGATGGAACCCAAATCCCTCTTTGCGCCGGAAGCCGACTTCCTCACGCGCGAGCAGTCCAAGGCGCTCGCCGATCGCGTACTGTCGTTCGCGAAAGCGGACGAGACGCGCGTCAGCGTCCAGAGCGGCTGGGCGGGCAACACGCGGTTCGCCGGCAACGAGATCACGACGAGCGGCGGCACGACGGATACACAGGTGACGGTGACGTCCACCATCGGCCGCCGGCGTGCGTCGGCGACGACGAACATCCTGGACGACGAGAGCCTCAAGCGCACGGTGGCGTTCTCCGAGTCGCTCGCGCGGCTGAGCCCGGAGAATCCCGAGCTCATGCCTGAGCTGGGGCCACAATCGTACGCGAACGTCAACGGCTTCTTCGACGCGACCGCGAGCCTCAATCCCGAAGCGCGCGCCTCGGCAACGAAGAAATCCATCGACGCGGCCGAGGCGGCGGGCCGTGGTGCCGGGAGCATCTTCGTCGCCGGGTTTCTGCAGGCCAATGCGGGCGCGAACGCCATCGCGACCAGCAGGGGACTGTTCGCGTATCATCGCAACAGTTCCGCCGACCTCTCGATCACGGCGCGCACGCCGGACGGCACCGGCTCCGGCTGGTCGAGCATGGGCGCGCGCGATTGGGGTGCGGTGGATGCCGCCGCACTTGGCCGCGTGGCCGCGCAGAAGGCAGTGGCAAGCCGCAACCCCAAGGCGATCGAACCGGGCCTCTACACCGTGGTGCTCGAGCCGCAGGCAGTGGCCGACATCATGCCGCAACTCGTCGGCGCGTTCAACGCGCGTACCAACGACGAGGGACGCGGGACGTTCAGCAAGCCGGGCGGCACGAAGCTCGGCGAGAAGATCGCCGATGAGCGCGTGACGATCTACTCAGACCCGACCGACTCGCAGCTGCTGGCGCAGCCGTTCGCGAATGACGGTACCCCGCTCAATCGGGTGGTCTACATCGAGAACGGCATCCTCAAGAATTTCTCCTATGACCGCTACTGGGCGCAGAAGCAGGGCAAGACGCCGACGACCGGCGGAGGCGGCGGTGGCTTTGGTGGCGGCGGTGGAGGAGGCGGGGGCGGCGGATTCGGTGGCGGCGGCGGCGGGCTCAAGTTCGTCGGTGGCTCGAAGTCGACCGAAGAGCTCATCGCAGGAACCGAGCGTGGCATCCTGGTCACGCACTTCTTCTACATCCGCTTCCTCGACCCCCGCACGGTGCTCCTCACGGGCCTCACGCGTGACGGGACGTTCCTGATCGAGAAAGGCAAGGTGACGCAGGCGCTCAAGAACTTCCGCTGGAACGAGAGCCCGCTGTTCCTGTTGAGCAAGATCGATGAGATCGGGCGCGCCGAGCCGACGTCCGCTGGCCAGGTGATGCCCGCGATTCGGGCCAGGGACTTCAACTTCTCGTCGCTCTCCGACGCAGTTTGAGGCTTGGCGTTCTGGCTTGGTCTGTCAAAGGGGGGACGCCGATCAACCCTGATCTTGCCGATCGGCGCCGATGAACTGAACTTGGAAAACCAGATCAATCAATCGGCGTTGATCGGCTGAATCGGCGCTCATCGGCGTCTTCGCTTTGACAGAGAAGTCGTGAATCGCGCAGAGGGCTACCGCGCGCCTCGTGAGCGGCGCAACAGCCACTCCGACAGCAACGACAACAGAATCACCAGGCCCAGCGCGCCTGACACTGCGCTCGGCGAGAAGTTGACCGCCAACGCGCGTCCGGCCGCGGACGGCGGACCGAGGGCCTCGTACAGTTCGGCTCGCGGCGCTGCGCCAGTCCGGACGTCGCTGGTGGCCGAGGCTGGACGCAGGGCAACGCTGGAAACAACACGCGACCAGTAGTCGCGATGCGCGATGCGGCTGTCGTCGCCCGCCATGCGCCAGCGCCACGTCTGGTCGTAGCCCACGCCGATGACTCTTCCCGCATAGTGGCGCCGTGCGGTAACGACAGGCTGACCATTGTGTTGTTCGAGCACAATGGCGCGCCGGTCAGGGAGGAGCTGAAGCGACAGGAGGGAGAGGCCACGCCAGGTCGTATCGCCCGCAAGAGTACCGAGAGGCGCTGTCGCGCGCTTCCCTGCCCGCCACGCAACCAGGCCAGCCACGCGGGCAGCAAGATTCGCGTCGCCCGCCAGCACGACACCGCCGCCCGACCTGACGAACGGCTCGACGCCGCGTGCATTCTCGGCGGACGCCGAGTCGAGAAGCACGACGGCCGAGTAACGTGCCGTGTCGAGACCGGCGAGCGCGCCGCCCTGCGTTACCTCGCGGTCCGGCGCGACGGAGAGGTGAGCATCCACCTGCCAGCCGCGCTCCTCGAGCGCCGCGATGATGAACTTGGGCTCCCACCCCGCCGCTCCCGCAACGAGGATTCGTCGTGGCGCCGCGACCGCCGCCGCCTGGGCGCGCGCCGCCTGGTTGCCGGACGTCACCGTCAGGCCGCCCTCGACCGACGCCAGCCGGATGATCGATACGCCATTGCGGAGCGTGTCCACCGGACCGAGTGCATCGCTGACGACGCGTGGCTCCGCCTCACGTGACGCGACGAGCGCGACGACGCCGCCCGTGGGATCCGTCGGCACATACGTCTCGAGCGCGACGTCCGAAATCGTGGCGCCAGACCACGTGACGCCGACGCCGGCTCCCCGGAGCGCCGCAAGCCATGCGAGACTCGCGGGGTCAGGCACGGTGTCCAGCTGCACCCGAACGCTGTCCACGCGGCCGTGCGTCCAGCGTGGGAGCGCCGCGGTCAGCGAGGCGCCGCGCACAGTCTCACGCCGGGACACCGCCGGCCGAGCGGCGTTCGCAATCCAGCCCGCCAGCGCGACGAACGCCGCGATGCGGAGCGCCAGCTCCAGCCCGGAGCCGCGCGAGTTGCGCCCGCGGTCAGCGAGTGAGGGCATACACGATCAGGTTCACGCCGAAGCGAGTGTTGTCCACTGCGTAGAACCGCTTGCTCTCGGGATGGTAGCCCCACTCGGAGCTGTAGTCCTTGCTGCTGTACAATACGCCGATGCGACCATTCACGAGGAACGCCTGAAGGTTCTTGTGGACGAGATTGTCGCCCCAGCCGTTGAGCTCATGGCTCGTGGTGGGCGGTCCGTCGGGGAACCGGAAGAACGTCGTGTACAGCTCGTGGTTGTTGGGAAGGTCACGGAGCGGCCCGAACGTCCGCGTCAGCTCCTCCATTGCCGTCTTATGAAAAACGCCGTCGATGTCGTGGTTGTGGTCGTCCACGAAGAGGAAGCCGCCTCGGTTGACGTAGGCGCGCAGGTTGGCGCGTTCGGCCTCGCTGAACCGCACGGGCAGGTGCCCGGTGAGATACAGGAATGGATATCGCATCACGTCGGCTGAGGCCAAGGCCACGATCACCGGCGTTGGCGCCACGCGAAGCGACGTGTAGCGCGCTACGGAATCGACGAGGTTCGGCCCCACCAGCGGCGCGCTGTCCCAGTCGCCGGATTCGTACTGCGCCGTGGCGAACACGAACTCGCTCGGATTGGCCACCGCCACGGGATTCACCATGCGCCGCTCCAGCGAGGATGACGGCCGCGGTCCGGAGTGCCCACGAGCGCACCTCGTGCCGCACGGAGCGACGCCGTCGCGTCGCGGCCGGCGCGCAGATCCTCGAGCGCGGCGCTCAGCGCCGCGGCGAAGGCCGGCTGATCGGCCAGCGCGTCGATGCGGAGCAACGTCAGGCTGTCCACGGCCGCCGCCGCGGCTGGACCGCGTTGCGGTGCTCCGCTGTCTGTCTCGCCCGTTAGCAGTGCGAGTGCGGCCCTGAATCGCGCCTGGCGAGTCAGCGCCGCGGCGACGTCGCTCGCTCGCGGCGAACGTCGGCCCGGATCGATGCCTTCCTTCTTGCCACTCAGGCGAATGCGCGCGATGTCGAGCACGACCTTCGGCGGGCGTCCACGCAGATACAATCGCTCGGCCGCGCGGGCGCGCTGAATGGCGGCCAGGGCGGAGCGCATGTGCGGCAGTGCCTCGCGCGGCTCACCAACTCCAAGGCGCCGCTCCGCCTCCCACATCTCATTGAAGGCTTCGAGCAGCGGTCGGTTCACGGCGACCACCGGCGAATCCTCGCCCTCTTCGAGCTCCTCGCCGGCGCCCGCGCCCGTTGCCGCATCCGCCGCGCGCAGCAGCGCCTCCGTGGGAGACAGCGTATCGGCGAAGACCTCGGAGTCCGCCGCAGTCGCCTCCTCACCCGTGAGTCGCGTGAAGATGATCTGACCCACGCGCTTGCGCAGCTTCGCCTGGTCACGGCCAATCGAGCCGCTTTCGTCCAGGACCGCGGAGTGCGACAGCTTGCGTGTCTGGGCCGCCAGCTTCTCGGTCAGCATGATCAGCATGCGCTGGCTCAGCTCGGACTTGCCGACTTCGGGAGCAGGCGCTCCTTCGATGGCGACCGAGTCGGCTTCGCCGGCGCGGTACACACGCAGGGTGCGCGTCTCGGAACTGCCGGACTCGTTCGTGGCAGGATTGCCGTCGCGCGCAACGGCGCGCAGATGGACGACGTCTCCCGGCTCCAGGTTCATGCTGTCGAGACGAAGCGTCGTCTGGAGTTGCAGTCGCGTGCCGTTGCCAAGCGCGCGTCCCAGCACGCCGCTCCGGAACTTGAAGCTCTCGCCGCTGCCAGAGCTGATGATGAACTCGAACCATCCGGACGCAACTCCGATGTCGTCGCGTGCGGATGCCGAGAGCGGCAGTGTTCCGCGGGCCACGACCAACACCGTGTCCCGCGCGGGGAGATCGAGCACCACGTTCGGTAACGAGTCGATGCGTGGCTCGAGGGCCACCAGACGCTCGGACTCCTCACCGCGCAGGCGCAGCACGGTGGGACGCGGGGGCATGGTGACGCGACCGGTCCAGCGTCCCACGAACGCAACGTCGCTGCCGACAAGCGCGCCAACGCTGACGGGGTTCTCGATCGTGTCTGGGGCCATTCGGGCATAACCGGGCGTGGTGACGATCGCCGCGAAGCGTGAATCGGTGATGCCGGGCCGGCGTGTGTCGCCCTTCCCTGGTCCCGACACGGAATCAGAAGACGTCGTGCGCGCGATGATGGGACGCACCACCAGCTGCATTACCAGCAGGAGGGCGAGTGGGCCCCCCACCAGCTTGAGACCGGCCAGGGCCAGCGCTCGGCCGAAGCGCGCCACACGGACGCGCTGTTCCAGCGATTCCCGGAACGGTGTGTCGGGACTCTCGACGATCGCGGCCAGCGAATAACGCATCTCCGGCGCGCGTTCCTCGAGCCAGAGCATCACACGCCGACGAGAGAACGCGCCGCGCAGCAGCCACAACATCGCGCCAGTGACCACCGACGCCGCGAGGATCCCGTAGACGGGATGCAGGTTGGCGACCGACGCGAACACCAGGGTCGCTCCCGCGAGCACGGCCGCCGAGAGGTAGGCCCGAATCGCCTGGACTCTGCTCGTGCCGCTCATGGGGTCGCGCGGCTCCTGACGCGCAGGGATTGCTCGACAACGAGGAGGCCGAGTGCGACGACCGCCAGCGCGAGCGGCAGCCCTCCAGTCGGAGTCTGTGCGTCCGCCAGTCGTTCCTGGCCCGCGAGGCGTCGCGTGCCGCGTCCTGGCTGAGCGCTACGCGCAGCAGCCGCGTGAAGTGCCTCGAAACTCGCCGGCGTCAGGTCCGGCTTGCCTCCGCACGGCTGCAGCAGGCTCTGGGCGATGCCCCGAAAGCTATCGCGCAACGCGACGTCACCCACGGCGTCCACGGGTACCGCAACATCGCGCACGCATCCGCGCCCCAGCGCTGTCTCCGTAGCGGCGGGTTCGCCGTCGGTCCAACGGACGATTGCCCGTCCCGGGTGTGGCGAACGCTCGCGTTGGTATGGCGCGATGGACACGTGCTGAATCGTCGCGATACCGCGTTGCGAATCTGCGGCCGCGCGGGCCTGGTTGGCGGGCCATATCACCAAGGCACCACCCGTACTCCGCGCCCACTGGGAATCGGCGGGCGTTGGCTGCACGCGAATAAGTCGTACGGTCGCGTTGGACGCGGTGGACCTCGACCCGGCGTGCGACGCCAGCGCGGCTGCAACCGGATCGTCGCCATCCGCGCGGATTGCGACGCTTGCTCGACCGCTGTCGGTTTCTGGTGCGACGCGTACCGCGCGTACGGAGCCCGTCCACAGCGCGAGCAGACGCGCGGTGGCGGAATCCACTTCCTCGCTCGCTAGCGGCGAGACAATCACGAGCTCGGTGCTCTCGCGTCCGTCCGGCGTTTCGGCAAGTAACCGATGAGCAGCCGCGATGGCGGCGGACAGCGATCCACGCGATCGGGAAGCCGGACGCGTCGTCCTGAGTGCTCGCGCCTCCTGGTCGGACACTCGCCTCGCCGCCGAATCGAATGCAACCAGCCTGGCGCCCGACTGCGCGGCCGCCAGGGCGCTATCCAGTGCGGCCGCGGGAGATTCAACGGCTCGCGAGACATCCAGCAGCACGACACGGGGCGGAGCGCCGCGTGTCACATGCACGCCCGACAGCGCCAGACCGAGAAGCGCCACTGCCATGAGGCGCAGCAGTAGCAGCCACCAGTCAGTGATCCGACGCGTACGCAGGACCGTCAGCGGCGTCCCTTCCGGAATGAACCGCACTGTGGGCAGCACATCCTGCGGAGGAACGGTCGTCGAGAACAGGTGCGCGAACACCGCTCCAGCGCCGACGACCGCGGCGACCGCGAGCCAGAGGGGGGCGACGAAGCTCATACCGCTCCGGCTCTAGCGCGTGGCGCTGTCGACGATGCGGCGCACCGCATCCCGCACCGGCTCTGCGGTGGACGTCAGCACGTAGTGCGCGTGCATCGCGTGCAGTTCGCCGGCAATTCGCTCGCGCCATGACGCGAACGCCGAGAGGTATTCCCGCCGGTTGACGCTGGTCATCGCGCGGCGGAACTCGGGCTTCTCGGGGTCCGTCGCGGTAAAAGTGCGGCTGGGCGGATCCAGTTCCTGCTCAGCAGCCACATGGATCGCGAACACCTCCGATCCGGCCGCCGACGCGACGCGCAACTCCGCGAGGGCGCGCTCCGACTCACCCAGGAAGTCCGTGATGACCACGAGCCGGGGCTCGGCGACCACGCGCGTGAGGGCGCCGGCCACCGATGCATCCCCGCCCTTCCGAACGTCGATGGCCTGGAACAGCTCGGCCGCGTCGTGGAGGATGTCGCGACGCCGGCGAGGCGGGATGATTTGCTCGCCCGCCCGTGTAGCGACGCTGATGCCCACGGCGTCTCCATCACCGATCGCCACCGAGGTGAGTCCCAGCGCGATGGCGCACGCGT
>DASTVV010000232.1:0-8273 GCA_035758925.1 Gemmatimonadaceae bacterium | reverse complement strand
GACCTGAGCGAGGGCCAGCTGTGGCTTCGCGATCTCGGCTCGCGCAACGGCAGCTGGATCTTCATCGACGAGCCGACGAAGCTGATCGACGGCGACCTGATCCTCATCGGATCGCAGATGCTGCGGTTCCGCCGTCTGGGCTATCCGGGTCCGCATCCGCCGGAAGCAGACGCGACCCGGCGCATGGGATCAGTGACTCCTCCGGTGGACGTCGCGATCCTCGAGCAGCTGCGCGCGGACGGTAGCATTCGCGACCTGTTCCACCTGTCGCCGGGCCGCAATGTGCTGCTCGGACGGGAAACAGGCGATTGGATGTTCCCGTACGATCAGACGATGAGCAGTAAGCACGCGGAAGTCGTGTCGGAGGACATCGAGTTCTTCATCCACGACGCGGGCAGCCGGAACGGCGTGGCGATGAGCGTGCGCGGCGACCGCGAGCTGAAGAAGGGCCAGCGATTCCTGCTTGGCGACCAGATCCTGCGCGTGGAGAACGTGTGAGCGCGCTGAAGATCTGTCCGCAGTGCGGCACCGAATACGAGCTGGATCAGCGATTCTGCCCGAAGGATGGGTCGACGCTGAAATCGCAGGGCCCGTCGAACGACCTCGTGGGCTCGGTGATCAACAAGAGCTACCACGTGCTGCGCAAGCTGGGCGAGGGCGGCATGGGCACGGTGTACCTCGCCGAGCACGTGAAGATGGGTCGCAAGAGCGCCATGAAGGTGATGAACCCGGGCACGGTGCACGACGCGGACGCGATCAGCCGATTCAATCGCGAGGCGGCGAACGCGAGCAAGATCAGCCACCCGAACGTCGCCGCCATCTATGACTTCGGCGAGACGGAGGACGGCCTGATCTTCCTGGCGATGGAGTTCATCGAAGGTCCGTCGCTCACGTCCGTCATCAAGGAGCTGGGCGCGCTGCCGCCCATGCGTGCGGCCGACATCGCGCGCCAGGCCGCGGACGCGCTGAACGTCGCGCACGACATGGGGATCGTGCATCGCGATCTCAAGCCGGACAACATCATGCTGGCGAAGAACCGCGACGGCACCGACCTGGTGAAGGTCGTGGACTTCGGCATCGCGAAAGCGGCGAACAACGAGGCGCAGAAGGTGACGAAGACGGGCCTCGTCGTGGGGACGCCGGAATACATGAGCCCCGAGCAGCTGGCCGGCGACAAGCTGGACGGACGGAGCGACACGTATTCGCTGGCGCTGGTGGCGTTCAACATGTTGACGGGCAGGCTGCCGTTCCCGGCGGAGACGGTGCAGGAGTCGATGATCATGCGACTCACGGAGCGCCCGAAGACGCTGGGCGAGATGCTGCCGAACACGACATGGCCGCCGCAGGCGCAGGCCGTGATGGACAAGGCGCTCGAGCGCGACGCGAACTTGCGGTATCAGACGTCCGGCGAGTTCGGTCGCGAGCTGTTCAAGTCGGTGAGCGGGATGCGCGCGAGCGCGGCGACATCGGTGATGAGCGCTGCGAGCCCGCCGACCGCACACGATCTGAACGCCGCCACGCGTCCGATTCCCGCGACTCGCATCAGCTCGCGCACACCTCCGGACGCCCCAGCGCCGGTTGCGCCGTCGTCGGCTCCTGCGCGAGGCAAGACGCCGATGATCGCGACGATGGCGGCGGTCGCGGTTCTGGCGGTCGGTGGCGGTGGCTACTACGTCACGAAGATGCAGAACGCGGGTGCCAAGCCCACGTCCCAGACCGCCCAGCTTCAGGGGAAGGGAGACACAGCAGCTCCCGTGGACACCACTCCGCTCAACCGGCCGGTGTCCGCGCCGGCCGCGACGCCGCTCGATCTCGACGCCACTCTCGACTCGATCGGCAAACTCTCCGACTTGAATTCCGCCACGCCCGCGACTGCCGCGCAGGCACTGCAGCGACTCGACGCGCTTCCTCCGCGATCCATGATGACGTCCGATCAGTGGGTGCTCGCTTCCCTGCTGCGGTCCGAGGCGAACATCACGCGGGGTAACACGGGAGAAGCATGCAAGAACGTGCGCGACGTCCAGGGCGCGTCCAAAGGAACGAAGTACGAAAACCGGGTGAGTAGTTTCCTTCGCTTGGCGTGCTGACCCAGTGACTTCCACCTCTCCCCGACGCAGTGACCCCGTGAATCAGCCCGACCACAGCGAGATTCTCGTTCAGGTGTTCGGGCGGACCGACGTCGGTCGCACGCGCGAGCACAACGAAGACGCTTTCGTTGTCGCCGATCTGAGTACGAACGACGCGTCGCTCCAGCCCAGCGTCCGCGCGCACCGCGCCGGCGACAAGGGCTCGCTGTTCATGGTCGCGGACGGGATGGGTGGCGCCGCGGCTGGCGAGATCGCCAGCCAGATGGCGATCGAGATCGTCCTCAAGGAGCTGCGCGAGAACTGGCTCACGCTGGAGCAGCCGTCCACGGAAGCGTTCGCGCGCTGCCTGAAGAAGGCGGCCCAGACCGCCAACCAGGTGATCCACGGCTACGCCACGTCGCACCAGGAGTACCGCGGCATGGGCACGACAGCCACCATCGCGGGCCTGCTCGCCGACACCCTGTACCTCGCACAGGTGGGCGACAGCCGCGGTTACATCGTGCGCGACGGCGTCGCGACGCAGATCACGAAAGACCAGTCGCTGATGCAGAAGCTCATCGAGGCCGGTGAGCTGACGGAGGAGGAAGCAGCGCAGAGCGAGCGGCGCAACATCATCCTCCAGGCGCTCGGCCCCGAAGCCACCATCAAGGTGGACCTCACGTTCCAGCGCCTCCGGCGCGGCGACGCCCTCGTGCTGTGCAGCGACGGACTCTCCGGGCAGGTGCCCAAGGACGAGATCGCGCGGATCGTCACTGGCGAAAAGGACCTCGTAGGGGCGTGCCGGCAGCTGATCGACAAGGCCAACGAGGCGGGCGGACCGGACAACATCACGGTCATCATCGCGCGCTTCGACGGCGAGGGATTGAACGAATACGGCGAAGGCGACGAAGTGGGTCATCGCGTCTACGCCCTGAACGACGGCGGCTCGACGCCGCCCATGGCGATGGATCGCATCACCGAGAGTCCGACGTCGCCGATCAGGGCGTCGCGATCCCGGGTGAGCGCGCCTGCAATCGAGAAGGAGATCGAGGCCGACCCGCCGCCGTCCGCCACGCCGGTTCAGCCGCCACCGGGGATGGACACCGAAGCGCAGACGCTCGAGACGATCGACACGAAGCGCGTGCGCGAGATGAACCTCGAGGCCGCCGCGAACCGTCGGCTCCGAGGCATCGCCATCGCCGTGGCACTCGCAGTCGCGTTCGCCGTCGTCGCCTCATGGTACGTCGTGCGAACAGTGAAGAAGGTGCAGCCCGAACCAACTCCC
This sequence comes from Gemmatimonadaceae bacterium, assembly GCA_035758925.1. Taxonomy (GTDB): domain Bacteria; phylum Gemmatimonadota; class Gemmatimonadetes; order Gemmatimonadales; family Gemmatimonadaceae; genus DASPMP01. The sequence continues at coordinate 4,922 of DASTVV010000232.1, read as the reverse complement.
ACCGCGCCGCAACCCCAATAGATCGAGACGCCATGCTCGAGATCAGGATCCTGTCTGGCGCGCGCGCTGGCCAGGTCGACCGTTTTGAGAAGGCAATCGTCGTCATCGGGCGCCACGCCGTGGTGGACCTGCGGTTCTCGCCCGACCAGGATCTCGACGTGTCCGGCCGCCATGCGGAGATCCGGCTGATCGACGGCCGTTACATGCTGCACGACGTCGGCAGCACGAACGGCACGCTGGTCAATGGCAAGAAGATCGAGACTCCCACCGCACTCGGGGATGGCGACCACGTGCGGTTCGGCGTGGTTGGCCCCGAGATCGAAGTGCGCACCACCGCGTCGACCTCACCGTCGCAGACACGGGTGCGGAGCACGGAGGAGCGCATTGCCGTCGCGGTGAACCAGCAGACGGCGGGGCTCAAGCGATACATGCTCGCCGGCCTGGTGGTGCTGCTCGCCGGCGCGGGCGGCCTGTGGTACTGGGGAAACCTGCAATCGCAGCGACACTCGGACGAGGTGCAGAGACGCCTCGCGGTGAGCGATTCGCTGCGCGCGATTCTGCAGGGCGGCTCCATGGGCGACACGGCGCTGCTGAGCCGCATGGTGGTGCAGATCGACCTGCCGTCGATTCACCGCATCAACTCGCCGGCGGTGGCGCTCATCGTCAGCAAGATCGGCGACAAATCGTACGCGGGCACCGGCTTCGCGATCACGTCCGAAGGCCTGATCGTGACCAACCGGCACAACGTGCGCGACTCGGTGGGCGCGATGGCCAGCAAGCTCGCGGTGAAATTCACGGATTCGGGCGACTGGCTGCCGGCGCACGTCGTGAAGGTACAGGAAGCGGGCGAGGACCTGGCGCTGATCCAGATGGATCGCGGCGGGCCCTTCCCCGTCGTCCAGGGCGTGAGCTCCGGAGCGGCCGACGCGATGGAAGGAAACTCGGTGGTCACCATCGGATTCCCGCTGGGCTACGACACGCCGATGGAAGGTCAGGGCAACGACTTCATCGCGAAGTCGACGCTCAATCCGGGAACCGTCAGCAAGCGGACGTCGACCGTGCTGCAGATCGATTCGTATGCCGCGCACGGGTCGAGCGGCAGTCCGGTGTTCGATCGCCGCGGCCGCGTCGTCGGCGTGGTGTATGGCGGCGCAGCGGAGGGCGGCGGCAGGATCGTCTACGCCGTGCCCGCGGACAAAGTCGCGGCGTTTCTCACGCCCGAATACAAGTCCATCGTTCGCGAATAGCGTCCGCCACGAATTCGCGATCTGCTACAACGCATCCGAATTCAACGAATCAGACCGAATCTGGTTGTCGTGAATTCAGGAATCCCGCCCCGTCGCAACGAATCTTGAGTCGTTGCAGGGACAATTTCGGCCTCATTCGCGGAATTCGGATGAGTAGTTCAGTTCTTCCGTGTCAGTGCGAAATAGATGACGTACAGCCACGAGAATATTCCGTGGATGATCGCCCACAGAATGGATTTGTGGACGCTCCACGAAATCGCGATCGCCAGGGCGCTGCCGAAGCTCACGCCTGATTTCACGGCTTGCTTCGTCCTGATCACCACGCGCTCGCGCACGGGCTCTCCTTCGTAAACCGGGCCGGAGTGGGTCATGGTCTAGTGCTCGGACGAGGACACTACGGGTTGCGACCGGGCGTGAGTTTCCCCAGGATGCGCGGACCCTGCGCACCAGTCGCCGATGGGATGTTGCCGGGTCGTCCGTCGACGAAGAGCTTGGCCAGCAACGCGAAGGCAACCGCCTCCTTGGCTTCACCGTCGAAGAAGACCTCGTCGAAGCGACGCACCTTGATGGGCGCCAGCGCCGCGCCAAGCATGTCGACGAGCGCGACGTTCTTCGAGCCGCCACCGGAAACCAGCACTTCCTCCACCGGCTCGGGCATGAAGCGGCGATACGCGTCCTCGATGGTGCGAACCGTGAGACCCGTGGCCGTCGCGATGACGTCTTCGTCGGTGCAGCGTTCGCGCACGTCCCGGCAGCGCCGCACGAGGTTCGCGACGTAGTCCGGTGTGAACAGCTCGCGCCCGGTGGACTTGGGCGGCTCGGCGGCGAAGTACGGATGCGCCAGCAGCTCGTCGATGACTTCCTCCACCGCGTTGCCCGCTCGCGCCAGGTGCCCGTCCCGGTCGAAGCGCAGCTCGGGTCGCAGGATTCGCACGACGGCGTCGATCACGCCAACGCCGGGGCCGGTGTCGAACGCACGCACACCGCTTGGCGTTCCGTTGGGTGGCACGATGGAGACGTTCCCGATGCCGCCGATGTTCTGGAGGGCGCGCCAGTGCGGCGCGGAGAACAGCAGCGCGTCCGCGATGGGCACGAGTGGCGCCCCGTGTCCCCCGGCGGCGACGTCACGCACGCGGAAATCGCTCACGACGTCGATGCCCAGTCGCTCCGCGATGACCGCGGACTCGCCGATCTGCCAGGTGGAGTGGACAGGCTCGTGCCAGAGCGTCTGGCCGTGCGTGCCGACGGCTCGGATTTCCTCACGCGGCACGCCGGCTTCCATCATCACGCCAGCCGCGGCGTCGGCGAGCCAGCCGCCGAGGTCGAACCCGAGCGTGCAGTAGTCCTGCGCCGTGCCGCCCTGCATGGCCTTCAGGAGGTGCTCGCGCTGCTGGACGTTGTACTCGAGGACGTCGAAGGCGAGGAGCTCGAACGACAGCTGTGGGCTGTGAGCCGTGGGCTGTGAGCCGTGAGCTGCCGAAAAGCGAACGACACACGCGGAGATGCCGTCGAGCGACGTGCCCGACATGAGACCGATGTACGCGTCACCCCGGGGAGGGCTCATTTCACCGGCGGTGGCTTGCGCCCGATCGCCTTGCGAATGACGCCGCCGTGCTGCTCCAGCGCGCGCTCCGCGTCATCGCGCGACTTGCCCAGGAAGTGCATCCCGATGGCGGTCTTCACGACCCCGCCCGCCTGCTCGAGCAGCTTGCGCGCGGCGTCCCGATCGATGCCGCAGACCTCCATCACGATGCGCTCGCTGCGGTCGCGCAGCTTGGCGTTCGTGGCGCGCAGGTCCACCATCAGGTTGCCGAAGGTCTTCCCCATCCGGATCATCGCGCCCGTGGTGATGGTGTTGAGCACCAGCTTGGTCGCGGTACCGGCCTTCATGCGCGTCGAGCCGGTGACCACCTCGGGACCGGTGATGGGTTGGATGAGAATGTCGGCTGCAGCGACAGCCTCCGGGGTGGGCGGCGAACAGGCGACGAGACCCGTGCTTGCGCCGACCGATCGCGCATGCTCCAGGGCCCGGCGCACGTACGGCGTGGTTCCTGACGCTGCGATGCCGATGACGAAGTCGCCCTTCCGAACGCCGCGCTCGTCGAGATCCCGCACGGCGTCCTCGATCTTGTCCTCCGCGCCTTCCTGCGAACGCGTCAGCGCCGCGTAGCCACCAGCGATGATGCCCTGCACCATGTCGGGCTCGGTGCCGTACGTCGGCGGCATCTCGGATGCGTCCAGCACACCCAGCCGGCCCGACGTTCCGGCGCCGACGTAGAACAGGCGGCCGCCGCGCCGGAACGTCGCCTCGGCCTCGGTGATCGCGCGCGCGATGGCGTCACGCTGGCTGTGCACGGCGTCCGCGACGCCGCGATCCTCGGCGGAAATGATGTCGACGATCTCGAGCGGTGACGCGAGATCGATCTCCTGCGTGCGCGGATTGCGCCGCTCGGTAACGCGGGATTCTGCGATGGGAAACTCTTGGGCGATTGCCGGGTTCAACAGAACGACGCGCCACGGCCGCAACAGACGATCCAGCGGCGTGTCGGAGCGCGGGCTAAGCTTATCCAGCGCCATTCCGCGATTGCAAGGCGTAGAGAAAAAGGGAGGTTTCGTGATGCGACGTGTGCTACTCGCGCTCGCCATTTCGCTCGTCGTCACCGACACCGCGGCGGCCCAGATCATCCGCCCGCCAGCGCGCAGCGGACAGGCGTCGGCCTGGACGTCGTTGTCCATCGGCTGGCTGCAGCAGCAGGGGCTGTGCGACCGGAATTCGAACGACTGCTGGGACTTTGGCAGCGGGCCGCAGTGGCGCGCCTCGCTGGAGATGCCGATGGGCTTCGGCGGCACCACGGTCGGCCTGGTCGGGACGATCGCGAAGATGCCACTCATCTATAACGGCAGCGCCCTCTCGACCAACAGCTGTGCCGGCTGCGACGCCGATGCAACCGTGTCACAAGTAATGGCCAACGTACGCATGGGCGGCGGACTGGGGTTCCATCAGGTGGTCGACCTCTCCGCGGGCACCACGATGTTCTCGAACTTTCGCGCCTCGAACGGGGGCGCGAAGCTGGGCACCGGCAAGATGACGCAGGACTTCACGTTCGCGGTGGCGTATGGCTTTGGGTACGGGATGTCACCACGAACGCAGTTCTTCTTCACCCAGGAGTTCGCGTTGTTGTTCCTGCCGCGAGTGGCCGGGAGCAACTCCAACACGGCGCAGCAGGCGACGCTGCGCCTCGGCGCACGTTACGGACTCGGCGGCAAGTGACTCTCGGCTCAGGCTCGGAATCTCCCCGCCAGCCTGGTGTCCGTCGTCGACTGGCTTGGTCCGCCTCTGGCTTGGTCCGCCTCTGGCTTGGTCCGCCGAAGGGTGAAACGCTGATCCACGCCGATCTAGCCGATCGACGCCGATAAGACCTGAATGGGTCAACAAGAAGAATCATCGGCGTGAATCCGCGTGATCGGCGTTGATCGGCGTTTCAACTTTTGACAGAGAAGCCTTGCGTCCGAGCTCGTGTGCTGGAGGCATGGTAGAATTACGGCATGCGTCGAATTCTCGTTCTCGCCCTCGCGGTAGTCGCGTGCCGCGCTGCGACTCCCCCGTCGCCAGCGCCCGCCACCGCTCCAGTCAGCGCCGATCCGTCAACCGCGATCGGCACGCACGGCATGGTG
>DASTVV010000154.1:0-11978 GCA_035758925.1 Gemmatimonadaceae bacterium | reverse complement strand
GTGTCGCGTGCTGCGCGGCATGTGCCGCTCGCACCGGAACATCACGGTCGTGGGAGACGACGCGCAGAGCATCTACTCGTTCCGCGGCGCCACGCAGCGCAACATCCTGGACTTTCCGCGGCACTTTCCGGGAGCCCGGCTCGTTACGCTGGAGCAGAACTACCGTTCGACGCAGCCGATTCTCGACGTCACGAACACGGTGATCTCCCGTGCGCAGGAACGCTTCACCAAGAATCTCTGGACGAAGCGCGTGGGCGGCGAACGTCCGTGGCTCGTCACGGTGCGCGACGAGCACGAGCAGACGCGATTCGTCGTGGATCGCATCCTCGAACTGCACGAGGAAGGCGTCCCGCTGCGCGAGATGTGCGTGCTGTTCCGTGCCGGCTACATGTCGGCGGACCTCGAGATCGAGCTCGCCAATCGCAACGTCCCGTTCGAAAAGTGGGGCGGCCTCAAGTTCCTCGAGGCGGCGCACGTCAAGGACGTCGTGGCCTTCCTGCGCGTGATCGACAACCCGCGCGACGAGGTGAGCTGGTATCGCGTGCTGATGCTGCTGCCCGGCATCGGCGACACGACCGCGCGGGCCATCATGACATCCATGGCGGAACGCGGTTGGGATCAGGATGCGCTGACGCACTGGACGCCCCCGCCCCGCGCGCGCGACGCACACCGCGCCCTGTCGCAGCTCCTGCGCCGGTTGCGCGGGCAGAGCCGCGCGGGTGCGTCCGCGCCGGAGCACAATGTGGCGACGGAGATCGACGTCATCCGCCAGCTCTACGACGACCTGCTGCGCGACAAATACGACCGGCCGGAGCCGCGCCTGGCCGACCTCGATCAGCTGCGCACGATTGCCAGCAGCTTCCCCAGCCGCGCACGGTTTCTCGAGACCATCGCGCTGGAGCCGCCCCAGAGCACGCAGGACCTCGCCGAAGGCGGCAGTGACGCCGAAGACGACGCGCTCATTCTCAGCACGGCCCACAGCGCGAAAGGAAAGGAATGGGACGTCGTCGTCGTCATCTGGGCGGTGGACGGCTGGTTCCCGATGGCGCGGGCCACCGAGCGCGAGGAAGAGCTGGAGGAAGAGCGCCGCCTGATGTACGTCGCGCTCACGCGCGCACGGAATCATCTCGCGGTGACCTACCCGCTCAACGTGTACTCCACGCGTCGCGGCGCGGACTACTCGATGGACCAGCTCTCGCGATTCATCGATCGTGGCGTGCTGGCGCAGATGCAGCGCGTCGTGATCGAAGCGCCGGGCGACGTGCCGCCACCGCCCGTCTCCGTCGAGCCGTCGGAGAAGGTGGACCTGTTCGCGCTACTGCGCGGCCGGTTTGCCGCTCCCTCCTCCACGTCCCCCAGTCACGGCGAGCGCCCCGCCGACCCAGCGCCGTAGGGCATCGTACGGGTGCTTCTCGTCGCTCTTGGCGAGAGCGACGACGCGCTGGACGGCGCGACGTGTGCTGCGACCCTCGCGGACGTACACGGAGTCGAACAGATCGAGATCCGTGAGGTAGATGCGCCGCGCCATCAGGGCCGCGTTGTCGAGCCGCACGCGCTCGACGTAGCGGGGCGCGATGGTGCGCAGCAGCGGCCCCAGGCGGAACACGAGGTCCGAGCGCGCCGCGACAAAGATGCTGTCACGCAGAGCCAGCCGTGTGTGCGACGCCGTATCGCCGGGGTGCGCCTGGAACGTGGAGTCGATGTCGTTGTAGAGCTGTTTCCAGAAGCGGGCGAGGAGCTTTTCATCGGACCATCGCGCATCGGCTTCCTCGACCGCCGCCGGCTGGCCGCGGGACCGGAAGAACTCGGCGGAGCCGCGCGCACCGACGAAATTCGCGAACGACTCGTTGAACTCCGCCTGGCCCGGCGCGTAGAACGTGTTGTGCGTGAGCTCGTGGATGACCGTGTTGGCCAGCGTGAGCGTGTCGGCGCGAAGCGTGGACGACACCAGCGGATCGTTGAACCAGCCGAGCGTGCTGAATGCCGAGGCGGGCCGCAGGTAGTTGTCGAAACCGCGGCTCTGGAAGTCACGCTCGGCGCCCTGGGCCGCGGCGAAGTCGAAGTAGCCCTTGTACGGCACGCTGCCGACAATCGGAAACCACCACGTGACGTTCTTCAGGCGGTCGCGGTACGCCGCCGAGAGCACCAGCACCAGCGTGTCGGAGTCCAGCTGCGAGAAGGTCGCGAAGCTGCGGCCGACGTCGAGGTCGAGCGAGTCCCGGGCGAACGCGCGCGCGTCGAGCACGAGCTGCAGTTTCTTGCGCGTCGCGGGCGGAACGCTGGAGTCCGCCGCCATGCGCACGATGCCGCGCCGGCGCGCGAGGATTTTTGCTTCCTCCCATCCCGCGCGCACCAGGTAATGCCCGGTGGGCGTGAGCGCGAGATAGAGGATGACGACTCCCGCCAGCCCGCCGGCAGCGTACAGCGTCCACCGCAGGCCTCTCCGCCGCCGCGGCGATGCCATGAACCACCGCGCGAACCGCGAAGCGCGTTGGCGCACGACGCGGACGGCTTGCGTTGCGCTCTGGCGCACGACTCGCACGGCTTGCGTAGCGCGCTGGCGCACGACTCGCACGGCTTGCGTAGCGCGCTGGCGAATGACTCGCACGGCTTGCGTAGCGCGCTGGCGAATGACTATCGACGCGTGCTGACGCATGACGAATGGCGAATGCTGACGTATGGCGAATGACGCATGCTGACGTATGACGAACGACGCATGCCGACGTTTGCCGAATGGCGTATGCTGACGCATGGCGAATGACACATGCGGTGCGTTGTCAATCGCCTCCCGCGCGCTGTTTGCGACAGGTATCTTGGGACTGTGTCATTCGTCCACCTCCACTGCCACTCGGAATACTCGCTGCTCGATGGCGCGAACCGGGTAGACGACCTCATTCGCCGCGCGCAGGAGCTCGAGCAGCCCGCGCTCGCCATCACGGACCACGGGAACCTGCACGCGGCCTGGGATTTCCAGGAGAAGGCGAAGGCCGCGAAGATCAAGCCGATCATCGGCATGGAAGCCTACGTCGCGCCAGGCGACCGGCGCCAGCGCGGACGCGTCACGTCGGGGCTGAGCGCCAAGCCGTACTACCATCTCGTGCTGCTGGCGCGCGATGCGCTGGGCTACCGCAATCTCGTCAAGCTGTCGTCGTTTGCGTTCACGGAGGGTTTCTACACCAGACCTCGCGTGGACCGCGAGCTGCTCGCGCAATACTCCGATGGGCTGATCGTGTCGTCGGCGTGCATGGCGGGCGAGATCGCGACGCACCTCCTGGCGGATGATTTCGAAGGCGCGCGCTCCGTCGCCGCCTGGTACGCCGACGTCTTCAAAGACCGCTACTATCTCGAGGTGCAGGCGCACGCGTCCGAGGGTCAGGCGCGGCTGAACGAGCGTGTCTTCCGGCTGGCCGAAGACATGGGGCTGCCGGTAGTCGCGACGAACGACGCGCACTTTCTCACCCGCGGCGATCACGACGCGCACGACGTGCTGCTGTGCATCGGGCTCGGCAAGGACCGGTCGGATCGCGATCGCATGCGATACGACGACGGCCTGTACTTCAAGTCGGCGTCGGAGATCGCCGCGAGCTTCCCGTCACGCCCCGACGTGCTCGAGAATACGCTGCGGATCGCCGACCAGGTCGCCGTCGCCTTCGAGAAGAAGTATCACCTGCCTTCGTTCCCGCTGCCGCAGGATGTGGCGAGCGAGAACGATCTCCTCACCACGCTCGCGACCCAGGGCGCGCGGGAACGCTACGGCAACCCGCTCCCGGCGCACGTGCAGCAACGCCTCGACTACGAGCTCTCGGTCATCACCAAGACCGGCTACGCGGGCTACTTCCTGATCGTCGGCGACTTCATCCGCGCCGCGCGCGAGCGCGGCATCCCGGTCGGGCCCGGACGTGGCTCCGCCGCCGGCTCGCTCGTGGCCTACGCCCTCAGGATCACCAACGTCGACCCGCTCACGTTCGACCTGCTGTTCGAGCGCTTCCTGAATCCGGAGCGCGTCTCGATGCCGGACGTGGACGTGGACTTCTGCTTCGAGCGCCGCGGCGAAGTCATCGAATACGTGCGCGAGAAGTACGGCCGCGAGTCCGTCTGTCAGATCGTCACCTTCGGAACCATGAAGTCGCGCGCTGCCATCAAGGACGTGGGGCGCGTGCTGGGATTCACACCGGCAGAGACGGACGCGCTCGCCAAGCTGATCCCGAACCAGCCGAATTACTCGCTCACGGTGAAGGAGGCGGTCGAGCAGATCACCGAGGTGCGGAAGCTCTATAACGACGAAAACCGCTATCGGCAGCTGCTGGACTACGCCATCGCGCTCGAAGGACTCAGCCGCCACACGGGCGTGCATGCGGCGGGCGTGGTCATCGCGCCCGGACCGGTGCACGAGTACGTCCCGGTCTGCACGCAGACGTCGAAGGGCGCGGGGTCCACGGATGACGAGCAGGTGGTCGTCAGCCAGTACGACATGAACTGCCTCGAGAAGGCGGGCATGTTGAAGATGGACTTCCTCGGGCTCACGACGCTCACCGTGATTCGCGACGCGCTCACGATGATCGCCGAGCGGCGGGGCGAGGCCATCGACCTGGACACGATCTCGCTGGAGGACCCCGAGGTCTACCGTATGCTGCGCGCGGGTCGGACGGTGGGCGTGTTCCAGTTCGAGTCGCCGCTGGCGACCGACATGCTTCGCGGCATGCGATGCGACCGGTTCGACGACCTCGTCGCCTCCAACGCGCTCATGCGGCCCGGTCCGCTGGATGCTGGTATGCATCGCGTTTACCAGCGACGCAAGCGCGGCGAGGAAGCGGTCGCCTACGCGCTCCCCGAGCTCGAGCCCATCCTCAAGCCCACCTACGGCGTCATCACCTATCAGGAGCAGGTGATGCGTCTCGCGCAGCAGCTCGCGGGCATCTCGCTGGCCGAAGCCGACGTGCTGCGCAAGGCGGTGGGCAAGAAGGACGCTGAGCTCATCAAGCAGGAGCTCGACAAGTTCGTCAACAAGGCGGTCGGACTGGGACACAGCCGCCGAACCATCGAGGAGCTGGCTGGCCAGATCGAGACCTTCGGCCGCTACGGCTTCAACAAGTCGCACTCGGTCGCGTACTCGGTCATCTCGTATCACACCGCGTGGCTCAAGGTGCACTACGCGCCGGAGTTCATGGCCGCGCTGCTGTCGTCGTCCATCGGCGACACCGACAACGTCGTGAAGTACATCGCCGAGGCCCGCGACCTCGAGCTGGAGGTCCTGGCTCCGGATGTGAACGAGTCCGGGTACAAGTTCACCGTCGTCGGCGACAAGCGACTCCGCTTCGGCCTGGGCGCCATTCGCAACGTCGGCCACGCGGCCATCGACTCCATCCTCGCCGCGCGCGCCGAGCGGCCTTTCACGGACTTGTTCGACCTGTGCGAGCGCGTGGATCTGCGCCTCTGCAACAAGCGCGTGTTCGAAGCCCTGATTGCGTCTGGGGCGCTGGACTCCCTGGGCGTTGACCGCGCGCGAAACTGGGCGGCTTTGGACACCGCTTTGCACGAGGCATCGCTCCGACAGCAGGAGCGCGAGAGCGGCCAGGTGAGCCTGTTTGGAGATGCGATGGTGTCTGAGGTGGGCGGGTTGGGTGAGACCGGTTCGCCCACGATCCAAGGCGCACACCCCACGCCTCTTGCACGCTATCCCAACGTTCCCGCGTGGTCGGAAGCCGACCGTCTTTCACGGGAAAAGGAGATCCTCGGCTTCTATATCTCCGGCCATCCACTGGCGCCCTACCAGCTGGAGTGCGAGCTGTTCGCCTCGCACACGGTATCCCAACTGGGCCCCTGGACCGCGGATCCCATCTCGCTCGGCGTCGTCATCACGGGGGTGAAGAAGCAGATCAGCAAGCGCTCGGGGTCGGAGTTCGCGCGACTCACCGTCGAGGATTTCTCGGGCTCCAGCGAGGTGTTGATCTTTCCGGAGAAATGGGCCGCGATATCGGATCGGATCAAGACGGACATCCCTGTGCTGCTCAAGGGCGGCTATTCGCGACGCGACCGGGACGCCGAGTCGCCGACGTTCATCATCGAATCCGTCACCCCCTTCGCGGAGCTGGTGTTCTCCGGGCAGGTGGGTGTGGCAATCAGCATCGGCAACGGCAACAAGGACGGGAATGGCGGCGTGGTTGGGTTGGTCAGCGCAGAAGTGCTTCGCGACGTTCGGGCCGTGATCGAGGCTCACTCGACCGGGAGCACGGTTGCTCCGCCGGTGGAGGTCCGCTGGCGCGATGCTGCTGGGGCAAATGGTACGCGGCTCCGGTCCCGCAGCCTGCGTCTGCCGGCCTCCCATGCAGCCCTGGCGGAGTTACGGGCTTTGCTCGGGGCAGACCGGGTACACCTCGTCCGCGGTGCCTGACGGGCCTAAACTATCCCTATGGCCACGGCCACTCTGGACTTTGAAAAACCGATTCTCGAACTCGAAAAGCAGATCGATGAGCTGAAGAAGCTCGCGGGCGATCGGCAGCTGGACGTCATCCAGGAGATCGCCCCGCTCGAGAAAAAGCTCACCGAGTTGCGGGAAGAGATCTACAAGCACCTCACGCCGCTGCAGCGCGTCCAGGTGGCGCGGTCGAACAAGCGCCCGCTCTCGGACGACTACTTCAGGCTCGCGTTCACGGATTTCATCGAGCTGCACGGCGACCGCGCGTTCAGGGAAGACGCGGCGATCATCGGCGGCTGGGCACGACTCGACGGCGAGACCGTCATGGTCATCGGCCATCAGCGCGGCCGCGATACCAAGGAAAACCTGCGGCGCAACTTCGGCATGCCGCATCCGGAAGGCTACCGCAAGGCGCTCCGGCTCATGAAGCTGGCCGAGAAGTTCCGCGTGCCGGTGCTGACCTTCATCGACACGCCGGGCGCGTGGGCCGGCCTGGGCGCGGAGGAGCGCGGTCAGTCCGAAGCCATCGCGACCAACCTCCTGGAAATGAGCCGCTTGGAGGTTCCCATTGTCGCGACCGTCATCGGAGAGGGCGGTTCCGGCGGGGCGCTGGCCTTGGGCGTGGCGGACCGTGTCATGATGCTGGAAAACGCGGTATACTCCGTCATCACCGTTGAAGGCTGTGCCGCCATCCTGTGGAAGGATGGCAAGAGTCCGGAGATGCGTGAGAAGGCGGCCAGCGCGCTCCGCATCACCGCGCCGGACCTGTTCGAGCTCAAGGTGATCGACGAGATCATTCCTGAGCCGCCGGGCGGGGCCCACGCCGACCATCAGATCGTCGCCACCAACGTCCACGATGCGTTGATCCGGCACCTCGACGAGCTACGAAAGCTCAAACCGGACAAGTTGGTGCGGCGGCGGAGGGAGAAATTCCTCCGCATGGGACAGTTTCTCGAATAGAGGTTGGTGGTGTGCGGTCTGTGGTGTGGGGTGAACCTCACACCCCACGCCCCACACCTGTCACCATATGTCTTCCATCATCGAAGTCGCCTTCAAGGGCAATCGGAAAGAATTCTACGTCTGGGAGCCTGACGAGCAGCCCGCGGTCGACACCGCGGTGATCGTCGAGGCGGACAGAGGCGAGGACCTCGGTCGCGTGCACGCGGTCGGCGAGCTGGCCATCAAGCGGAACCGCGGCACGCCCCACGGCACGGGTGAAGCACCGCCCGCTCGCAAGGCACGCCGGCTGGCGTCGCGCGCTGATATCCGCAAGCACGACGAGCTCCGACAGCAGGACGAGGACGCGCGTCGCAAGGCGATGGAACGCGTGCGCGCGAACGCGCTGATCATGAAGGTGTCGGACGCCGAATGGCAATGGGATCGCAAGAAGCTCACGTTCTACTTCACGGCCGAAAAGCGCGTGGACTTCCGGACGCTCGTGCGCGAGCTGGCCGCCACGTTCCGCACGCGCATCGAGCTCAAGCAGATCGGCGTTCGCGACGAAGCCAAACGCCTCGACGGCATCGGACGGTGCGGCCGGCAATACTGCTCGTCGTCGTGGCTGCCCGAGCTGCGACCCGTGAGCCTGGGCGTCGCAAAGGATCAGCGCTTGTCGCTCAACCCCACGCAGATCTCCGGAGCCTGCGGCCGTCTGATGTGTTCCCTGCGCTACGAGCACGAGTTCTACGTGCAGGCGCGCCGGCGCTTCCCGAAAGAGGGCAAGGCCATTCGAACCGCGGTCGGCGAGGAGCGGGTCGTGTCCAACGACATCTTCCGCGAGCGGGTCGTGCTCCGCAACGCTGAAGGCGAAGTGCGCACCATTCCGCTCGTGCAGCTGGTGAGCGAGACCGAGGCGAGCGGCGTCTCGTTCGCGCCCGCCATCTCGCGCGAGTCCACCGAGGTGCAGGCGGCTGAGCTGAACGGATCTGACCTGGTGGACGAGTCGAAGGAATTGCTGCCCGAGGCCGGGTCGTTCGTCGCCGACGTTGAAGACGAGGCGGAGGAAGAGAAACCTGCCGAGCGACGCGTTCGCGAGCGGCGAGGCGCCGCACCAGCGCGACCGCTGCCGACGCAGCAGGGCCAGGAGCACCAGCACGGACAGCACGAGCAGCAGCAGGGACAGCAGGAGCAGCAGGGACAGCAGGAGCAGCAGGAGCAGCAGGGACAGCAGGAGCAGCAGGGCCCGGGCGAGCGGCGACCGCACCGTCGTCGTGGCCGGCGCGGCGGCCGTCGCAACCGTGGCGGGCGCCGCGACGGCGGATCGGCCGGGCCACCGTCCGACGGACCCACATCCGGCGGTAGCGCTTGAGCAAGTTCTACCTCACCACGGCGATCGACTACGCCAACGGCGAGCCGCACATCGGTCATGCGTACGAGAAGATCGGGGCGGATGCCATTGCGCGATATCGGCGCCTGCGCGGAGACGACGTCCACTTCCTCATCGGGATGGACGAACACGGACAGAAGGTCGCGCAGGCAGCGGAACAGCGCGGCCTGGGGCCGCAGCAACAGGTGGACGAGATCGCCGCGCGCTTTCAGGCGATGTGGGCGCGCCTCGGTGTCTCTTACGATCAGTTCATTCGGACCACGGACGACAGCCATAAAGCCGGCGCCCGCGCGCTCATCAAACGAATCTTCGACAACAACCCGGACGACTTCTACGAGCGCTCGTACAGCGGCTGGTACTGCGTGGGCTGCGAGGCGTTCAAGCAGGACGCGGAGATCGTGGACGGCAAGTGCGTCCTGCACCCCACGCGCAAGCTCGAATGGGTGGAGGAGCGCAACTGGTTCTTCCGGCTGAGCAAGTACGCGGGATTTCTCGAGCGCCTTCTCACCGAGCGCCCCGAGTTCCTCGAGCCCGAGGCGCGTCGCAACGAGATGCTGGCGCTCATCGACCAGGGTCTCGAGGACATCTCGGCCAGCCGATCGCGCCTTTCCTGGGGCGTGCCGTTCCCAGCGCCGCTGTCGAACGGGGAGACCCAGACCATGTACGTCTGGTTCGACGCGCTGCCGAATTACCTGACGGCCACCGGGTTCCCCGCGAAGCGGTACAAGGATCGCTGGCCTGCGCAGCTGCACATCATCGGCAAGGACATCACGCGGTTCCACTCGATCATCTGGCCGGCGATGCTCCAGGCGGCGGAGCTGCCGCTGCCCGACCGCGTGTGGTCACATGGCTTCGTGCTCCTTGGCGGCGAACGCTTCAGCAAGTCGGCCGGTGTGAAGCTCGACGTGTCCGAGGCGGTGGACCGGTTCGGACCCGACGCGTTCCGGTACTACCTGCTGCGCGAGGTTCCGTTCGATACGGACGGCAGCTTCTCCTGGGAGCGCTTCGAGCAGGTGTACACGTCCGAGCTGGCGAATGCCTGGGGAAACCTGGCCAGCCGCGCGATCGCGATGGTCGAGAAATACTGCGGCGGAGTGGTGCCGCCGTGTCCACGCAACGAAGTGGATCGAGCCGACGCCGCGGACCTGGAGAGCTATCACGCGGCGATGGACGGCGCGCGCGGATTCCTGTTGCACGAAGGACTGAAAGCGGCGCTCGCCACGGTGACGCGCGGCAACGAATACGTGCAGACGTCGCAGCCGTGGGTGCTGGCAAAGTCACCCCAGGAGCGTCCGGAGCTCGAGTCGGTGTTGTCGGCGCTGACACGCACGCTCGCGCGCCAGTGCGTGATGCTGTACCCGTTCGTTCCCGGCAAGGCGCAGGAGCTGTGGACCCAGCTTGGCGCGCCCGGCCGCGTCGAGGATCAGCGCTTCGAATCGCTGGTGAAGCTCGACGCGGCAGGCTGGCGCGTCACGAAGGGCGCGCCACTTTTTCCCAAGCCGGCTACGGCGTCTTCGACGGCGCCTTAGACGGGGGCGCGGTTGGCGGCGGAGCCGAGAAGTCCACCTTCGGCGCTTCCGTTGCTCCAGGCGCGGCATTGAAGTACTTCCGCGGCTTGGCGCCCGTCACCTTCGCGGTCAGCACCGCCGGGAACTGGCGGATGTAGGCGTTGTACTCGTTCACGGCGCCATTGTAGTCGTTTCGCGCGACGGCGACGCGATTCTCCGTGCCCGCCAGCTCATCCTGCAGGCGCAGGAAGCTCTGGTCCGCTTTCAGGTTGGGATAGTTCTCCACCACCGCGAGCAGCCGGCCCAGCGCGCCAGTCATCTGCGCGTTGGCCGTCGCCATCGCTTCTGGATCGCCTGACTTCACGGCATTCAACAAACCCGAACGCGCGTTGGTGACATTCGTGAGCACCTGCTCTTCGTGCTGCGCATAGCCCTTCACCGTCTGCACCAGATTCGGAATGAGATCGGCGCGCCGCTGCAGCTGAACCTCGATCTGCCCCTGGTACGCCTGTGCGCGCTCGTCCAGACTCTGGATCCGGTTGTAACCACACCCTGCGGTCAGTGCGGTGAGCGCCACCACGAGCCAGCGACGAAACATGTCAGAGCTCCTGTCGTTCGAATTGTGAGACTGCGGATTACACTACGGCTCCCGACACTGCCGGATTCATCGCTTGCCTCCTGCGTAGCGATCCAGATACTGCACAAGTTGTTGCATGCCGGACAGATAGGCTTCGAGAACCTTCGCCACTTCGTCCGCGCGAATCTGTGGCTCGCCACGCTTGTGCCACACCACCTTGAGGAAAGGCGAAGCATCCAGGTTCGTCGCCGAGGCCACCTTCTGAATCAGCTCGACGTACTCGCGCGGCGGTGTCTCACCTCGCAGCCGGAGCAGTGCACGGAAGATGACCATCACGGTGCTGGTGCTCGCTTCGAGCAGCGCAAGCTGGGCCTTGGAATCGTTGCCGGCCGCCAGAGCGCCGCGCCGCAACTGCAGCAGCGTGCCCATGGCTTCATGCTCCAGCTCGAGACGAAGGTGTGCCTGGTCCACGCGCACGTCCGTCATGAAGTCGCCGTACAGCACCTTGTGCCGTTCGAGAATGTCGGCGTACTCCATCGGGAAGATGTCCGCGGAGCCGTGCCACTCGTTCATCGTGAGCGTGAGCGGGGCAGGGTTGCCGGCGTCCACCCATGCTTTCACGGCGGCTGACGCCGACTGGAGACGGTCCACGGAGAACGCCTCGACCAGCACGAGCACGTTGAAGTCCGACTTCTTGGGAAAGTGTTCCCCCTCGCCGACGGCCGCCGAGCCGTAGAGCACGGCGGCGTGAAGCTGCGGGCCGAAGGCCGCGCGCAGCTGCGAGACGAGTTCCTCCAGGGTCATCTTGGCCATAGATCAAAAACTCCGTCCTGAGCCGCCGCCACCAAACCCGCCACCGCCACCGAAGCCTCCAAACCCACCGCCTCCGCCGCCACCGAAACCACCGCCGCCCCAGCCGCCGCCCCCCCAGCCACCACCTCGCCCACCACCCATCGGGAACGGCAGGAAGATCGGCATGCAACCGCCGCAACCCCGGCGCCCTCTTCGTCCGCTCAGCATCGAGACGATGAAGAAAATGAGCAGGAACCAGACGAACGGCGGAATGCCGCCGCCGCGCTGTGACCCGCGTCGCACCGGCTGACGCTGAAACTGCGACAGGTTGGTATCCAGCGCGAACTGGAACTCGTTCGC
>DASTVV010000149.1:0-7384 GCA_035758925.1 Gemmatimonadaceae bacterium | reverse complement strand
CACCTGCAACAACTGGACGAGCAACAGCACCGGCGGCGCGATGGTTGGGCATCATGATCGCTCCGGCGGCGGCAACTCGTCGTGGAACGCCGCGCACTCGAGTCGCAGCTGCAGCCAGTCCGACCTCGTCGCGACCGGCGGTGCGGGGCTGTTCTACTGCTTCGCGATCAGCGGCTGATTTTTCAGGCCAGGAGTGCCTCACCGTCGCTTGGCAGGTGCGTTGATGCGACGTAACCGCTGGGTACATTCGGCGCGATGACGGCCCCGAACGTCCCAGCGGCTCCCGTGCCCTGTTGCATTAGGGTTTGCTGAAAGTCGCCCGAAGCCATTGTCGCCAGGAACGGGACGCCATCACGGTTGGTAGCCGTTCCCGCGTGTGCAAGCCGATTGCCGGCGCGCGTCCTCAGTAGAGGGGCGTGCTCGCGCGCCCGGCGACAACTATTCGGGGGGGAGGAGGCATCGATGTCCGGCTACCGCATTCGTTCCTGGATCTCGTTCGCACTTGTCGGGCTGATGGTCGCCGCGTGCGATCGCGCGATCATGCCAGTCAGCGACTCGGCCGTGGCAGGGTATGGGATGGCGGGCCAGCCCGAAGGCCCCTCGTCGGCAATCAGTGAAGTGGCAATGATGCGTGGCCGCGCCGAAGAAAAAGCTGCGGACAAACGGGTGGCTCATTTGCAGTCACCGCCGCAGGCGTTACCGCAGCCGCGCGTCGCCGGCATGATCATCCGTAACGGCGACGTCGCCATCCAGGTCGACTCGGTTGAGCAGGCCATCGCAGCGGCGCGCCAGCTGGCGACGTCGCTCGGAGGCTACGTCGGCAACGTCGCGATCTTCACGGGTGCGCTTCAGGTGCGCAGCGCGACGCTCGAGCTCAAGGTACCCGCACAGCGATTCGACGAGGCGATGGCCGGCGTTCGTCCGCTCGGCAAAGTTGAGCGGAGCGCTTCGACCGCAGACGACGTTGGCGAAGAGTTCGTGGACATCTCCGCCCGTGTGGCGAACGCCAAGCGTCTGGAAGCGAGGCTGTTGGACATACTTGCCACGCGCACAGGCAGGTTACAGGACGTGCTCTCCGTGGAACGCGAGCTGGCACGCGTGCGCGAAGAGATCGAGCGCTACGAGGGCAGAATCCGTTATCTCGGCGCTCGTGTGGCGACCAGCACCATCAACGTCTCCGTCCACGAGAAGGCGCCGATCATCGCCGCCCGGCCGGGAACCAACATCATGGGTACGGCCGTCGTCCGCATGTGGCGCAACTTCGTGAACGTCGTTGCGCTCGGAATCGAGTCGCTCGGTGTGGTGATCCCGGTGCTTGTACTCGCCTGGGCCGCGCTGTGGATCTGGCGGCGAGTCAAACGGGGAGCGCCCGCTGTCGCACGCCAGACCACATGACTGGCTCCTAGAATCTGGGCCGGGTCTTACGCGGCGCCTTGCCGCAGTTCTGCGGCCAGTTCTCGGGCCACGTGCCCGGGGACTTTTCGCGCGAGATGAACTGTGGGTCCTCGGACGCCAGGTACACCATGAGAGCCGCGAGCGTCGCGTTGTGCCGCAGATCGTCGAACACGATCTTGTCGTACGTGTCGCGGTTGGTGTGCCACGTGTACGTGCCGTAATTCCAGTTCAGCGAACCGAACCCGAACGACGGCGTGCCGTAGCACGCGAACACGGCGCCGTCGGTGCCGCCCGGATTGCCGGTCGGCCGGTCGTTGAACGACCACGACACGACGTTGTCGCTCATGCTGTCCGTGTAGAAGCGCGGCAACTTTGCATACCAGTCGCGCAGATGCGGACCGATGTTCGTGAGCCCGGCGGCGCTGATGGACTGCACGCGACCCGTACCGTTGTCCTGATTGAACAGCGCCTGAAGGCCCTTCATCACCTCAGGGTGGTCTTCGGTGAATGCGCGCGACCCGTTCAGTCCCTGTTCCTCGCTCGCCCAGTGTCCGACGAGGATGGTCCGCTTCGGTCGCGGATAGACCAGCTTGAGAATGCGCATGGCCTCCATGGCCATGAGCGTGCCCGTGCCATTGTCGGTCGCGCCGGATGAGCCGTCCCACGAATCGAAGTGGGCCGACAGCATCACGTATTCGTCCGGCTTTTCGACGCCCTTGATGACGCCGATGGTGTTGAATGCGGGCTGCTCACCGAGCAGCTGCGCGGTGAGGTCCAGACGTACGACTGGCTTCTGGTTGTTCTCCGCCAGGCGATACAGCAAACCGTAGTCCTCGCAGGTCATCGCAATGGCAGGTGCAGTGGTGTTGTACGTCTCGAACACCTCGATCACGCCCCAACCGCCGCTGCCGGCTTGCGGGTCAAAGCCAAATCCACCGCCCGGGCCGGCGGGACGCGTCTTGCTGGCCGCTGGTCCGCCGCCACGCATGCTGCGCGCTCCGGGGGCCTCGGCGCCACCGAAACCGCCGCCACGCCCACCCTGGCCGGCGCCCGCGCCGAGCGGGTTGGAGAACGTGAATTTGGGACGCGACGAGATCATGCCAACGACTCCCGCTTTCTCCAGACGAAGGCCCAGCGTTCCGGTGCCAAGTGCCAGCGTGTGGCCCGTACCGCGGTAGAGCCTCGCACTGTCGGGCTTGCCGTCTGCCGTCTGCGTCACGGCCCAATCGCGTTGCATCAGAGCGACGGCGGTGTCCATGCGCGCCTTGGACTCTGGCGTGGCCCACCGAATCCAATCCTCCGAGGGACGGCACGTCGGCCATCCCGGCGATACCAGCACGATCTTGCCTCGGGCCTGCGGCAGCCACCGAACGAATTCCGTGCTGTCGGCGAACTTGGGAAGCACAATGGCTTCGGCCGTCACGACACGCGCATTGGTGCCGGGGCTCCATGCCAACATGCTGCCCTCGAGTGAGCGCATACGGGGCGACACGAGATCGATGTGCGACGCGCCGCGTCGCCACCCACGCCACGTTCCGTATTGCTCGCGACGGGCGTCGATGCCCCACGAGCGATAGGTGTTGATCACCCAGTCACTCGCCGACGCGATGCCAGGGCTGCCAGTGAGACGAGGCCCGATGGAGTCCAACAACGCCTGCGCCAGCGGTTTCAACCGTGAGCTGTCCATGCCGATGCGGAAGATCCGGTCGATGGTCGCGTCGTCGGACGGTTGCGATGCAACGGCGGCAGTTGGTGTGCTCGATGTCGGAGCCGCCGTGGTCTGTTGCGCCTGGAACACGGCCGGGACCGCGAGTAGTAACAGTGCTGTGCGACTGGACATGGTGACTTTGTTGCGATTGAGGAAGATTGAAAGATATATGCGACTTCTCATGCCGCGGACGTTCATCGCTCTTGCCCTCAGCGCCCTGCCGGTGATCGCAGTCGCGCAGAATCCACGACCCGTGCGCCGTCAACCAGTCACGCCAGAGCTCGAACGAAGCGCGTTTCGTGACGCTGCTGCGCGCGTGATGCTGCAACGCGCTCGCGCCGCACGGCTGGCGCAGGACTCGGCGTTGCTCGCATATGACGCCAACACGTACTTCCGAATGTCGGTCGGGCTCGGCGTTCGGCACTTGAGTCCCGAGCGACTGTTCCTCCGGACCGAGCATTCGGCCCGCGTGCGATGGAGCCGGGATGCTGGACTCCTGGTGGAGCCGACAGGCCGACGCACCGCGTTCCCGATGGGCACGGCCGATATGGACATGACTGCCGCGACGCCCATTCCGTACTTTCCGGGCCGCGAGTCCCTCTGGCTCCCCGGCAGCGGCGTCGCGCAAGTCGAAGTGAACGAGGACGAGATGCTCCACCCGCTGGCGACCGGAGCCGAGGCATACTACCGATACGCCACGGGCGACTCGGCGAGCATCCGGCTTCCCGATGGACGAACGATCGGTTTGCGCGAGTTGCGCGTCACGGCGCGCAGGCCCGAGTGGCGAGCGTTCGTGGGCTCGTTCTGGTTCGACGTCGAGCGCGGCAGCCTCGTGCGAGCCGCCTATCGCATGGCCGTGGAAATGGATCTCTGGCAGATGGCAAGCGAGGAGCAAAAACGCGCACTCGAGAAGTGGCAAGAGCAGGCTAAGACCGACACTGGAGTGCTGGCGGAGCACGCGCGCCGTGAAGTCGAGGAGGCGCGTCGCGAAAAACGCGGCCAGTTGTGGGGACGGATGATCCTCACTCCCGCGCGCGCCAACATCCCGGCGATCACCGTCGAATACGGGCTTCATGAATCGCGTTTCTGGCTGCCGCGGGTCAACGTGGCGGAGGGAGAAATCCTCGCGGGTTTCGTGCGCATTCCGATGAAGTTCGAGGAACGCTTCAGATACAGCTCGGTGAACGTTCGCGACACGTTGGTGGTGGCGCTGATGGCAACCGACGTGGCTCCCGGAGACACATCCTATTTTCCCGACGGGAACGTCACGCTTTCGATGGGAGAGGAGAAGCCACGACGCGACACGTCCGCCGCGGCGGTCCGAGCTCGCGAGGACTCTCTCATCAGGCGGTATTCGTTGCGCGCGGACTCGTTGCGGAGCGCGGGAGACTCGGCACGGGCCAAGGGTGACACGGCAGCCGCGCGTGAGTTCAACCAGATCGCGAGCCTGTTCGCGTCGCGTGCTCGTCATATCGAGCGCCGCCGGGAAGGCTGCGCCCGCGACACGACCTACTTTGCGGGAGGCGTCTCGCGGTTCAACGGCGCACTCCACATGGCGGTCCGCATGCCGTGCGACACGTCTCGCTTCGCGACCTCGCCAGACTTGCCCAAATCGATCTTCGAGGAGGGCGAGGAAGTCATCGGCACGTCGGAGCGAGACCGCCTGATCGGCGCGCTCGGCATGGGGCTTCAGCCGGATTGGGCGCCAAGGTGGCCAGTGCCGCATACGGGCATCGACATGCTGCGCTACAATCGCATCGAGGGGATTTCGCTGGGCGCGTCGCTCACCTCTCAGCTGGGCCGCGGCTACACGGCGTTGCTCGTCGGGAGAGTCGGTGCGGGCGATCGCATTCCCTACGGCGACCTGTCGCTCTCACGCTCCAATGGGCGAACGGAATCGCGGTTGGGCGTCTATCACCGTCTCGCCGTTGCCAACGACGATTGGGGTGATCCGCTGTCGCTCGGCGCGTCAATTGCCAACGTGTTGTATGCCCGCGACGAGGGTTTCTACTACCGGGCGTACGGGGCCGAGCTTGCGAAAACACAGCGCGTGCCGTTCGGTGCAGGCATGCAATGGCGACTGTTTGCCGAAGGGAACCTTGATGCCGGCCAGGATCCGAACACTCAGATCTCGTTGGGAAATCTGTTCGCCGATCCGCGGTTCGGTCCGAACATCAGAGTGCCAGAGGTGGCGATGTTTGGCGGCCGTGTGGACTTGACGAGGACACTTGGAGCCAATCCCGCTGCCACGCGTTTCGATACGAGAATGCGACTGGAGGGTGCATTCACCGATCGTCGGGTGTCGGCGTTTGGAGCGCGAGGCGTGAAGTACGGCCGCGTCCTCGGCGAAATGACGCTCGCGACTCCCATGGGTCCGTTTTCGGCAGCGCTCACGGGGGCCGCCGGAACGTCGGCTGGCGCGCTACCAATGCAGCGGGGATTCTTCGTCGGAGGGCTCCACACCGTTCGCGGGCAGTTTGCCCGCCTCGATAGCGGCTATGTGGGGAACAGCACGTGGCTGGCGCGTGGCGAGCTGGGGCTCGTGAGGTCACTCGCGTTCCGCCCGTCGCTGTTCTACGACATCGGATGGGCAGGGCAGCGTGAGGACTTTAGCAGGGTGGGGAGGCCTCTGTCCGGCGCCGGCCTCGGGATCTCGCTGTTGGACGGACTTATGCGCTTGGACGTCGCACGTGGAATCTGGCCGGAGCGACGCTGGCGGACCGACTTCTCCCTTGGCGCCCGCTTCTAGAGGGGTTGCCAATGGCGAGCGGCATCAGTCCTTGGAGAAACGACCCGGATTTGAACCATGCGAACCTTGTTCGTCATCGCCGTGCTGGCGAGTGTGCTGGCCACTCCCGACAGTGCTCTCGCGCAGGGGAAAGGTCCTGGCAACGGTAAGGTCCCGCCAGGCCAGGCAAAGAAAGTGACCCCGTCCGGCGCCGTCGTGGTGATTCGCGACGTCTTCGTGCACAATGGGTACGACGTAGTCCGCGTCGAGCAGGTGGGTCTGACCCAGGTGGTGTACTATCGCCGGGGAAACATGGGAAAGGGGAAGGGCAAGGGCCCGTTGGAGAGGATGGTCGTACGGCCATCGAACAACATCGTGGTCTTTGATGGCGGACCAGCCACGCTTTTGGTAAACGTGCGCCTGAGGCTCGGGATTTAAGCCTCGAACGGGGCAGGCAAATACTGCCCCAAATTGCCGGGTGGGTGGGACCGGGCTAACGCCGTGATTCTACGCACATTAGGCCTGGTCCCGCCGACTAGCGACGGAAACATTCGTAACGGTGACGCGGCCCACAGCCGGGGTCTTGATGCGGCCATAACTTCACCCCCGTTCGCACCGCAGTTCCCACCCGCAGTTGCCATCCGCAGTTCCTACCTCGAAGTTCACCCGTACCTGGGGGCCGACGCCGGCTGCCGCATGGTCGCATGGCGTCGTCCCGTATCCGAGACCCCGCCATGGATGACCGCTCGATGCGTCGCTACGTCCCCGTACTCGTTGCCGGTGCCGCGCTGATTGCTGCGGCGTGCAGCGAGCCCGCCGCGCCGACCGTCGCGGCGGCCAGGCCGGAGCTAGCCGAACTCTCCGCCGTGCTCGTCGAGCCGGCGAAGATGTGGGGCTACCAGACGGCTGGCACCTACACCTTCACGCTTAGCCCGTCGGGCGGTTACGCCAAGATCGGCGCGTACACGCTCAAGTATGACGCGAACGCGGTCTGCGATCCCGCGACCTCGTCGTACGGTCCGTCGGAGTGGTACAAGTCATGTTCGACGCTCACCACACCGATCACCATCACGGCGAAGTTCTGGTCAGAAGACGGCCGCACGTACGCCGATTTCTCACCCGACATCCGCTTCGAGCCCTCGAAGCGCGTTCGCCTCTCGACGAACGTCCCGAGCCTCAAGGGTCTGGAGCTCAACGACGACATCCGCCAGCAGTTCATCGTGTTCTACACCCGGGTGCAGGACGGCCTGCGGTACTCGTACGATGAGGCGGCCTCCGATCCGTCCCTCTCGACCTACTTCGGTACGTACTACGGACACCTGACCGGCTATGTGAGCCGCAAGGTGCTGCACTTCTCGGGCTACTACGTGCGCAGCGGTAGGGCGTGCGACGAGTCGGGCGGCGAATGCAGCGATGGCAGTATCGAAGCCGCAGTGGATATCCAGTAGTTCTCACGCAAGAGAAGCAAAGAGGCCCCGTCGCGAGACGGGGCCTCTTCTTTTCTTCCGGCAATCAGCCAAGCTTCGCCAGCAACTTGTCGAGCGCGGCGTAGC
>DASTVV010000142.1:0-29389 GCA_035758925.1 Gemmatimonadaceae bacterium | reverse complement strand
CGCGTCGGATCCGTCGCATCGTCAGCGTGAAATGGCGTCCAGCCCATCGATTGCAAGCGGGGCAACGCGGCTTTGGGTGTGCCGGAGTAGGAGGTCGAGCCAGAATCCCTTCGCGACGGTCGGTCGATATGTCGCGCGCATCGCGGAGCTGCAGGATGCCGAGCGCGCGAGGGCCGCACAGGGCTAGGCCGCTCCGCTTCTGGCTCCGTTCCGAACGTTGTACGCCGAAGGCGCGGGCACTACTGATGCCGCGCCCTTGTCTCTCCCGTCCCAGGTTTGTGCGCATCTTGGCGAGCGCCCGTAGCGTCGTGGTGAAACCCCACCACCCGGATGGGAGAGTCCATCGCGCTATGCTCAACGTGCTTGATCGCTGTGCGGAAATCAGCCCGCCAGTTGGCTCGCGCATACAGCGCCCGCAAGGGACGTGCGCACGGTGGGCTTCAGGCAAGCCACAACACACATGAATGGATATCGCACATGAATCTCTTGCGCGGTAGCTTCAGTTAACGCTCTCTGACGTGTGGTTCTCAATGAAGCCGTCAATTTCGCTTCGAGTCGCAGTTCTTTCGACTGTCGCCGTTGCCGCGAGTGCGTTCCTATGGCATCGCGTCGCAGCGTCGCCGAGAGATGATGACTGGAATCCGCGTTATGTCCAGCGGCAGGAGTTGCGTTTTCTCGCGGCGCGAATTCTAGAGTACGCAGAGCAACAGCGTCGACCGGCCTTCGATCTCGATTCCGTATCTGCGCACCTCGACTCGGCGCAGGCGCGCGTCTTTCGCTCGTACCGCAAGGACTTATGGCGTGACTCTATTTCCTACTTTTGGACTGACGTGGGCTTCCAGCTGAAGTCCGACGGTGGTTTCCCCGGGCCCAGTGACAGAGCGCGCGCCGCTGCGGATTCCGTTCGGCCATCATTGCGCGCTTGTGCGGGTCAAGACAGCGTCGGCAGGGACTGGGGATGCATGATGGCAATTGATCGACGGCTGTCGATCGTTGAAGAGTACAGGTGGCCCGCTCGCGTGCAGGGGCGCTTCAATGCGTTAGGCCAGTACATTCCGGCGACTCGTCCTGCCATCAGGATTTCTGCGGTCGGACCGCAGCCCGCTGTAGGCCCTCCGCCGGGCGTTCGGTTCGTGGTCCAGCCTGCACCGCGACACGGTGCGCAACTCGGCGCACTCAATCGCCTCGGACTGCGAGTCACCGCTACTGCCTCACGAGGTCGTATTGATGTAATCGCGCGCCCGGAACAGACACTTATGCGCGCCGCTCAGGTGGAAATGGCACCGACGTTGGCCAAGGTTGGTGATCGCTATCTCTTCGACAGCGCGGGCTTCATCCTCATGCGTCCGTCGAAACGACAGTTTTCAAGCTTTCGGCTCGCTTACTTCTCGTTCAATTTCGACGGGATGCGAGACGGATGGCCTTGGTTCCGTTTCGGTGATCCAGGACCGGACACCGTGCGTCCCGGAGACACGACACTCCTACACCATTCGAGTTTCTCCATTTATTGGCATCTGGACGTTGTTCGAGACTCGATGTGCATTCAGGGGGGGTGTTCAATCGCTGAGCTTGCGCGGGGACGCACGATTGTCGCGGACGCCCCTGCGACGGAAGCAAGCGTCGTCAGATGGTTCGGACCCGCTCTGGCTCTCGCTCAGCGAGCGTCTGGTGTGACCGACTTGCTTGGAAAGCACGTGCGATTGACGGCGATTTCCCAGTGGCGTCCTGGTCAAGCACCGGAGAGCAGCGCAACGAGTTTGACCTTGTACCCGTTGTCCGAACTGCAACCTGCTGCGCCGCCAACGGAGTCGCTCATCTTGCCAGGCAACTACGCAGAGACTCCGTGGCTGGGATCTCAGGCGCTGCCTGCGGGAACCACCGAGAGCGGTAGATGGCGAACCCTGTCCACAGGTAAGCCATAGATCGTACCTCGACATCTACGCTCTCGTCCTTGATATGCAGCCCGAGCACTTCGGGGTTATCGCCACGATAGAGCGCGTTTCCGGTCACCGTAGCTGGGCTCTGTGTTAGCGCAAGGCAAAAGTACACGGATTCACCGCAGTAGCCACGCGTTTCCCTCGTCTCCGCTCCGATTCTGGCTACGCAACAACGGCGTTTCCTCGGTGGCCACGGCACCACGGCTGCCAGAACTAACCGCTTCCTAGTCGCGCTTGCATTGGACCTAGCTGGTGACGGCTTTGAGAACATCATAAATCAGCGAGACCAACAAGCCTCCAGCGAGGGCACTAATTAGGGCACGCGCCCTCCATGTTTTCGAGCCCTTCAACTCGATCTGCGGAAACGCCCAACGGATCAGCCACAGAATTGCCCTGAATGCGAATGCGGCGATGAGAAAAAAGTAAACCTGGGTTGCTCCGCGCAACACAACTGGCAATTGCGACATCGGTCCCCACAGACCATCAATGCGATAGACTAGCCACAGGGCAGCGGGCAATCCGATCAGGTAGTTCGCGAGACTGAATGTCAGCGGCGAATGCAGACCTCCTCTGTACGATTTGCGATGTCCAATAAAGGAAATGACACGACCATGGACTCCGGTAACCCAAGTCTCGTCAGGCCCCATCACTGAAAGCGCACTCTCGTTGGGAGTGGGTTGGTCCCACGGATTGTACGCGTTGAAGCTGGGCGCTTCGGAAAAATCCAAAATGAGATCGAAGCGATTTAGAGGTTCCCGGTTGTACAGAAGTTGAAACCCAAACGAACTTTCAAACCGCACTCTTGTAATCACCTCGGGAAGATTGACGTCGTCCAAGACGTCCAGGGACTGACCAGCCACGTGCTGTCCATGCGCGCCGTGGACGTGTACGTTGACGCCACAGCGTGCCAACTCATTGGCCTTTAATCGCTCGAATTCCTCTTGCGACAGACTCGCCGGGCGACTGAAGGTGGCGAATTCGCGCTCGGCGGCTTCGAGCGAACTCTTGTCAAGCTCTCCGTACAGGCGGCGCAATTCGGCACGGTCGAGCACGCATGAGGGAATTCTTGTGGTGCGGTACAGCCCCTTGTAGGCCGGGCCTGTCTTGGGTTGGAAAGGTCCGGCGATCAGCTGGTTGGGTTCCGAGCCTGTTTGTTGGCTAGACATTTGTCACAGGATGTGTAAGCACGGACGCTCGACGAAATGATGAGTCCAACGCGGAATGGCGCATAGCATAGGAATTCCGCTCCATTCTGCCAGATCGCGCAACGTTGAGCTTCCGGCATCACCTATGGGCGTGCGCGAGCCCCGCAGCCTCTTGGTGCCGCGCTCAAGTCTTCCGAGCGCTCCGCGCGGGCGCCGCTAGCCGGTGATGATCGCACGCACGAGCCTGAGCAATCGTCACCATCGCCACCGTTTGAGACCCACATGATGTGGCCTCCCCGAGGCTAGCCGCTCCGTTAGTCGCTCCGCTCCGCGGAAACCGCGTGAGGTCGCGTTCCTAACTCCTTGTCTTTCCAATAGCAGGGGAGGGACTCGAACCCTCGACCCCGGCATTATGAGTGCCGTGCTCTAACCACCTGAGCTACCCTGCCCCGTCTCCACACTACAAACCGACCAGCCCTCCAATTAGAAACCGGCCGGCCCTTTCGGACCGGCCGGCCTCAGCATAGCGGGGGCGGGATTTGAACCCGCGACCTTCGGGTTATGAGCCCGACGAGCTACCAGGCTGCTCCACCCCGCGTCAGTACTCTAAACCTAGTGGTACCTGCGGTTAGGGTCAACGAGACATCGAACTGCGGAATGGGAAATGGGAATGGGAATGGGCCACATTTGCTGGCCTCGAAGAGCGCCCATTCCCTCCTCCCATTCCCATTCCGCCCTTCAGCCGCCAGCGTTCGTCGTATCTCAACCGATCATGCCCCATGACGGCAACCCACACGGCAGCCGACCCATCCGCGCCACACCTCGCGTCGCCCGAGACCAACCCGTCGTTCCTCAAGGGCGTCTTCCTCGGCGAGCTGCACGAAAACCTCGTCTTCCCGTTCCCTGCGCTCTCTCCAGAAGAACGAGAGTCGCTCGACGCAATCCTGGACTCGTTCCGCGCGTTCGCCGCCGACAAGATCGATACTTCCAAATTCGACCACGACGGCGCCTTTCCCGACGGTGTACGACAGGGACTGCACGAGCTTGGCCTCATGGGCTTGAGCATTCCCGAGGCGTACGGCGGATTCGGCGCGTCGGCCCAGGTGTACAACCGCGTGTTCGGCGAAGTGGGCGCCACGGATCCCGCGCTCTGCGTCTACTTCGGCGCGCATCAATCCATCGGCTGCAAGGGCATCGTGCTGTTCGGCAATGAGGCGCAGAAGACCAGGTATCTGCCGCGCTGCGCCAGCGGTGAGCTGGTGGCGGCGTTCTGTCTCACCGAGCCGGGCTCCGGCTCCGACGCCCAGGCCATGAAGAGCAGCGCCGAGCTGAGCGAGGACGGCACGCACTACCTGCTCACCGGCACCAAGATCTGGATCTCGAACGCGGGCTATGCTGACCTGCTCACGGTGTTCGCAAAGGTGGCGGTGGACGTGGGCGGCACGCGCAAACAGCGCGTCACCGCGTTCATCGTGGACGCGCACGCGCCGGGAGTCACGCTCGGGAAGCTCGAACAGAAGATGGGGATCAAGGCGTCCGACACGCGTGCCATCTTCTTCGACAAGGTGAAGGTCCCCGTCGAGGACCGCCTGGGCGACGTGGGCCAGGGCTTTCGCATCGCGCTCGAGATACTCAACTCCGGCCGGCTGGGCCTCGCGGCGGGCTCGGCGCGAGGCACGCGTCGCATCATGCGCGATGCGCTCGCGTACGCAAAGCAGCGCGAGCAGTTCGGTCGGTCCATCGCGTCGTTCGAGATGGTCCAGCGCAAGATCGCGATGAATGCGGTGGATTGTTACGCGGCGGATTCCGCCGTGATGGTGGCCGCGGGCATGGTGGATCGCGGCGGCATCGACTTCTCGCTCGAGACCGCCGCGTGCAAGGTCTTTGCGTCCGAGCTGGCGTTCCGGGCCTCCAACGACGCGCTCCAGATCGCTGGCGGAATCGGATACTCCAAGGAGTTTCCCTACGAACAGTCCGTGCGCGACTCGCGCATCAACCTGATCTTCGAGGGCACCAACGAGATCCTGCGCGCGCTCATCGCGCTCATGGGAATGCAGCAGCCCGGCGAGCGTCTCAAGGCACTCGGCAAGGCCTTCAAGGACCCCATTCGCTCACTTGGCGCCATCGGCGAGTACTTCGCGGGACGCGCGAAGCGCACGATCACCAAGCCCAGCTTCAAGAAAGTGCACGCGGCGCTCGAGCGTGAAGCGAACCTCGTCGAGACGCTGATTCACGACCTCGCGCTCGCCGTGGAGCGCGCCGTGATGGAGCACGGCAAGGACATCATCGACAAGCAGTTTCTCCAGGAACGGATGGCGAACGCGGCGATCGACATCTACATCGCGACCGCGGTCCTCTCGCGGACCACCTGGGAGATCGAGCAGGCCGGCGACCTGGAGGCGGCGCGAGCGCACATCGACTGTGCGCGCGTGTTCGTGCCGATGGCGTACCGGCGGGCGCGCCGGAACATCCGGGGCCTGCGCCGCAATCAGGATGCGCGGCTCAAGGCAATCGCGGAACGATCCGTCGAGACGGTCGATCTCGGCCCCGAGGCACCCACCGGTTGAGCCTCAGCGCGGCGTCGTGCCAGCCGAGCCCAGTCTCCTGAGGATGTCGCCGAGCCGTCGCATTTCAGCACCATAGGTGGCCCAGTCGTCGGCGCGCTGGGCTGCGCGCGCTTTCTCGTACGCGTCCTGCGCGTCGCGCGCGAGCTGTGCGGCGGTCTCGTTCGCCGCGACTGCCGGCCGCGGCGTCTCCTGGCCTGCCAGGACAGGCGCCGGCGCGACGCCACCAAACAAGCGCGCGAGACCCGCCTCGAGCGTCTCCTCCATGGCCACGCGACTCTCGTGCGCCACGATCACGCGCTTGAGCTCCGGGATGCTGCCGCCCTGGGCACGCAGATACAACGGCTGCACGTAGATCAGCGATTCTTCGATGGGGATCACCAGCAGCTCGCCGCGAATGACCTCGGAGCCACGCTGATCCCAGAGCGTGATCTGGCGCGACACTTCGGTGTCCTGATTCATGCGATTGACGATCTGCCTGGGACCGAACACGAGGCTCTGCCGCGGGAAGCGATAGACCACCAGCTTGCCGTAGTTGTCGCCGTCGTTCCGCGCCACCATCCACGCGGCGAGGTTGTCCTTCTGCCGTGGCGTGAACGGCCGCATGAGCACGTACTCAGGCCTCGTCTCGCCAGGAAGACGCATGACGATGTGCCGCAGGAATCCTTCCTGGCTCGTGCTGCGGTCGACGGCCGGCACCTGCCACTGGTCTTCGCGACCGTAGAAGGTCTTGGGATCCGTCATGTGGAACGTGCCATACATCCCGGACTGCGCCGCGAACAGCGTTGCCGGATACCGGACGTGCGCGCGGATATCGGCCGGCATCTCGCTCATCGGGTGCAGCAGACCCGGATAGATCCTTTCCAGCGTGCGTATCATCGGATCTCGTGGCTCCGCGAGAAATGCCCTCGTGCTTCCAGTGTAGGCATCGATGACGACTTTCACGCTGTTGCGCATGTAGTTCGTCCCGTTCGCCAGCGGCTGCGCGTACGGATACCGGTCCGTGACCGTATACGCGTCGAGAATCCACTCGAGCCGCCCATCGTTCGTCACCACGAGATACGGATCGGGATCGAACGTGAGGAATGGCAGCGCGAGCTGCGCCCGTTCGAGCACGTCGCGGTGAAACAGGATGCGAGTCTTGTCGGTGAGATCGTCCGACAACAGGATGTTGAGCGAACCGAACCGGAACGCGAACAGCAGGCGACGGGCGAACGACCCGATCGGCACACCGCCGCCCCCATCGTACGACGAATACTCGGCCGCTTCGCCCTGCCCTGACGGATAGTCGAACTCCTTCTGTCGTGAGGGCGCGAGCACGAAGTCGTTGGAGACCTCACCGAAGTAGATCTGCGGACGCGTGACTCTCACGGGGATGGTCGACACCGGCGGCAGGTCCTTGATCCAGAGCACCGGGAGGCCTTCCGGCGTCACCTGGTTCGACGGACCGAGCGTCAGCCCCATCCCGTGCGTGTACGTCAGGTGCTCGTTGATGAACGTCTTGGTGGGGAGTGCCGCCGTGTTCAGCTCGCGCGGCGCGAGCAGGACCTGCCGTTCCTCGCCGTTGATGATGTAGCGATCGTCGTCCACGGACGCGAAGTCGTAGTACGTCCGGATGGACTGGATCTGACGATACGTCTGGAGCAGCGGATCGCGATCCCAGAGACGCACGTTTCGAATGGTCGCCTGGTTGGCCTCGACATCCTTCAGCGTCACCTGGCGTCCCGCGGGCAGCTCGCGCCGGTCCACATTGTCCAGCGCCCAGGCGCGGCGCGTGGCCTCGAGGTGGTGCGCAATCTGTGGCGTCTCACGCCCCAGCTCGTTGGCCTGCACGAACAGGCGCTGAAACAGCGCCGGCACGATCCCGAGAAACAGGAACGACGTGGCGAACACGCCCGCCACCGCGATGACGGCGCCGCGCACGACGCGTCCTCTCCGCGCGTACCAGAGCAGCACGAACGCCAGGCCGACGAGCAGCACGGCGAGCAGTCGGAACATCGGGAGGCGCACGCGGAGGTCCGTGTACGTCGCACCGAACAACACTGGATGCCGCGCGATGAGTAGCGACGGGAGATCCACCAGCACGATGCGGATCGCGGACACGATCAGCAGCAGCGCGCCCAATACCGCGACGTGCATCTGCACGCGCGGCGTCACGAAGAAGCGGAGCGGTTGGCCGCGCTGGCCGCCTGCCGCGCCGATGTCTCCCCGAGCGACGTAGATGGGCAGCGCCAGCACCAGCAGGGACATCCACAGCGTGGCGGTGAAGAACGTGAGCAGGTTCTCCACCATCGGGATCGTGAAGACGTAGTACGCCACGTCGCGGCCGAACACCGGGTCCGCGACACCGAATGGTGTGCGGTAAAAGAACTGCGCCAGCTCGCGCCAGTTGCCGCCCGAGCCTCCGGCGAGGATGAGGCTCAGGAGCAGGGTGACGGGCAGCGCCAGCCACGACACGAGGCGCTCGACCAATACCTGCGGGCCGGACTTCGCCCACTCGTTCGCGTCGCGGATGTGCAGGTTCTTCGTCGGCGCGCCGCGCAATGCCAGGCGTGCGTTGGAATAGAGAATGACGAATCCGCCCACACCGGCCGCGAGCCCCAGAACCCATTGTGCCACGATCTTGGTGAGGAAAACGCGCTCGAAGCCGACGTCGCTGTACCACAGCCAGTCGGCCACGCGCGTTGCGATGGCGGGGGCGATCAGGAGCACGAGGATCGCGACCACGATGACCGTGCGGACGAGCCAGCGTCCGCTCCGGGCTGGCGTCGGGAGGACGCCGCGATCGAATGGAAGTGTCATCTGGGCGAATCCGGACGCCGTGGGTTGGGTGACGGCGGCTCTGCAATGCGGTACAGCAGTTCCTTGTCCCTCACCATGCCGAACTCCTCGCGCGCGATACGTTCCTGCGTCGCCGGATCTGTAAGGATACGCTGCTTGAGCCGCCGCAGCGAATCGACTACGCGGTTGAGCGAGTCGATCTCGGCAACGAGCCGAACCCGCTGCCAGTGCTGTCGCAGCAGGTCGCTCGTTCCGAACTCGCCACCCTGAATCGCGAACCACACGACGACCATGCCCGCGACCACGAGCAGGACGACTCGCAGCCGGTCACGTACCTTGTTGGTGGCCACTCGGAACGAGCCTGCCTCCCCAGTCCGTCAGAGTCCGTAGATGGCGCCGGCGGGATACTCGGCCGCGCCGCCCAGTTGCTCTTCGATGCGCAGCAACTGGTTGTACTTGGCGACGCGGTCCGTGCGACTCGCCGAGCCGGTCTTGATCTGTCCAGCGCCGCAACCGACCGCGAGATCGGCGATGAACGTGTCTTCAGTCTCGCCGGACCGATGCGAGATCACCGAGAGGAATCCCGCGGCGCGCGCCATGTCGATGGCTTCGAGCGTCTCGCTCAGCGTGCCGATCTGGTTGACCTTGATGAGAATCGCGTTCGCGGTCCCGTTCTCGATCCCCCGTGCCAGCCGTTCCGTATTGGTGCAGAACAGATCGTCGCCCACCAGCTGGCAGCGGTCGCCGAGCGCCTCGGTGAGCTTGGCCCAGCCATCCCAGTCGTCCTCAGCCAAGCCGTCCTCGATGGAGACTATGGGATACTCGTCCAGCCAGCGCGTGTAAAGCTCGATCATGCCCTTCGCGTCTTTCTTTCCAGCACCGCTCTTCTTGAACGTGTACGTGCCGTCCTTGTACAGCTCACTCGCGGCGCAGTCCAGCGCGAGCGCGACTTCCTTGCCGGCGGCGTAGCCCGCGGCGTCGATGGCCTCGAGGATCACCTTGATGGCTTCCTCATCATTGCTCAGGTCGGGCGCAAACCCTCCCTCGTCGCCGACGCCCGTCGCCAGCTTGCGACCCACCAGCACCTTCTTGAGCGAATGAAACACCTCGGCGCCCATCCGCAGCGCGTCGCTGAAGGACTCGGCGCCGACGGGAACGATCATGAACTCCTGGAAGTCCACGGTGTTGGTGGAGTGCGCTCCGCCGTTGAGGATGTTCATGAGCGGCACGGGCAGCACGCGCGCCAGCGGTCCGCCAAGGTAGCGGTAGACGGGCATGTTGACGGTGGCCGCCGCCGCGCGAGCGCACGCAAGCGACACCGCGAGAATGGCGTTCGCACCCAGGTTGGCTTTGTTGGGCGTACCATCCAGCTCGATCATCGTGCTGTCGATCGCGAGCTGGTCGGACGCGTCCATCCCCTTCAGCGCGGGCGCGATGGTCTCCTCGATGTTCTGCACCGCCTGACGAACGCCCTTGCCACCGTAGCGGCCCTTGTCGCCGTCGCGTAGCTCGACCGCCTCGTGCTCGCCGGTGCTGGCGCCGCTAGGCACGGCCGCGCGGGTCTGGATGCCGGACGTGAGGAAGAGGTCAGCCTCGATGGTGGGATTGCCACGGCTGTCGAGAATCTCACGGGCCACAATGCGGTCAATTGTTGCGTTCATTTTCTCGAGTCAAAGGTCGGGAGTCAGCATACGTCATTCGCCTTACGTCAGCATACGTCATTCGCCATGCGTCAGCATGCGTCACTCATTCCTTGCGTTCACCTTCCGGGGCAACGGCATGCTCGGACGTCTGCACGCCGTACAACCGCTGCATGGCGTCCGCCATTCGGGACCACACGATCTCCATGACTTTGGCGCGATCCTCGTAGGTGTAGCCCTGGGTGGGAACGGGCTCGAGGAAATGTATGTGAACGGTGCCGCTCCGAATGTGGAACGACCCTTTGGGCATGACCTCGCGCGTGCCGTATACCAGTGTCGGTATGATCAGAGCCCCAGACGCGATGGCCAGCACGAACGGTCCCTTCTTGAAGGGACGCAGATGATAGTCCCGCCCTCGCGTGCCTTCCGGGCAGATGATCACGGAGCGGCCGCGGCGCACGTCTTCCGCCGCCAGCTTGTAGGACTCGAATGCCGCCTTGCGATTGTCGCGATCGATGAAGACGATGCCCGCGGCTTCCGCCGCGCGCCCGAACATCGGCAGCTTCCGCAGCTCGGCCTTGGCGATCCAGGTGTACCGTGGGATGACGGACGCCAGCGCGAAGATGTCGAACCAGCTGACATGGTTGGAGATGTAGACGCGCCCCTCAGTCTCGGACATTCGGTCCCCATCGTGGACCTTCAGGCGAACGCCGGCCACCTTGAGGATCGCGCGACACCATGTGTGCATGGCACGCTGGTAGATGCCGCCTGCCTTTTCGGCGACGCCGAACATCGCGGCGATCAGCACCGCGGAACCCAGGATCGTCGTGTAGACGATGATGGTGAGGAGGACGAGCGGCGTCCGCATCAGCGCGAAAAGTGATCGTACCCCGGGGGAGCCGCAACGCGCTTGCCCGCCCGGGTGAATGTCGCGCCGGACGACCCTTCCACGGCGCGCCCGATGGCGGTGAGCTCGATCCCGAACCGGGCCTTGAACTCGCCTTCGTCGAGGGCCGTTCGAGACGCCACGAGAAGCTCGTACTCCTCTCCGCCGCTCACGGCGTCGTCCGGTGTCGCACCCGCGAATACGGGCAGTCGCTCGATGGCGATCTCGAGGCCCACTCCGCCCGCGGCAGCCAGGTGTCCGGCGTCACTGGCCATGCCGTCGGACAGGTCGATGCCCGCGACCGCACCGTGCGCCGCGAGCCAGCGCGCCTCCGCGACGCGAGCCGCGGGCCGCGAGAATCGCTCGCGCAGCTTCGCATTCGGCTGGAGTCCTGCAGTCAGCGATTTGAGGGCAGCGGCGGGACCGCCGAGCGCGCCGGTCACGTAGAGCAGATCGCCCGGACGAGCACCCGCGCGCGTCAGCGGATTGAACACGGAGCCGACGGCCGTCGTGGTGATGCCCAGCGGTGCGCTCCCCCCCCTCGCGAGGTTGCCGCCGACCACCACGGTGCCGGCCGCGCGAACGGCGTCCGCAATGCCGTCAGCGAGCTCGAGAAGCGTGCCTTCGATGTCCGTCAGGTCGCCCGGCAGCTGAAGCGCGACGAGGACGCCTGCGGGAGACGCCGCCATCGCCGCGATGTCGCTGATGGCCGCCGTCACGGCGCGATACCCGATCTCGCGCAGCGTGAGCCACTCGCGTCGGAAGTGCACGTCTTCGAGTGCGCTGTCGGTGCTGACCACCAGACGCTCGCCACGCGGTACGTTCAGGATCGACGCGTCGTCGCCTATGGAGACCGCGAGCGGACCCCAGTGGTGCCGCAGCTTTCGAATGAGATCGAACTCGGAACCTGGACCGAGCTCTATGTCGTGCGTCATGCGTGTTGAGTCAGGATGCGTCATGCGCCCTGCCTCAGGATGCGTGAGGCGACATGCGTCGGTTGACCAGTCATGGGTCAGCGTCCCGTCACGTCAGGAAGCTCGAGGAGCACTGGGTAGCGAGTGGGGCCGGTCTTCAGCCTCCACGCGCGGGGCAGCTGCGCGAGCACGTCGTCGAGCGAGAAGCCGCGTGGGTTCCTGCCGCCCTTCTGCGCCAGCCACGCAGCGTGTCCATGCACCCATGCGGCGGCAGCCGCGGCCTGGGGCGCATCTCCGATCTGTCCGAGGAGCGTGCCCACCATGCCCGTTAGGACGTCGCCACTGCCCGCCGCCGCCAGCAACGGCGTCCCGCTCGCGACGACACGGCGCTCACCCGTCGGCGCAGTGACCACGGTCGGCTGTCCCTTGAGCAGCACCGTCGCGCGCGAGTGACGCGCCAGGGGGAGCGCGACGTCGAAGCGTCGCTTGAGCACGTCGTCCACAGCCGTCCCGGTGAGGCGCGCAAACTCGACCGGATGCGGCGTGAGCACGGCTTGCCGTCCAGCGAGCAGCGCCGACAGCGCGTTGACGTTCGCGTGGAAGGCGTTGAGGGCGTCCGCGTCCAGCACGATCGGTCCGGTGAATTCGCGCAGGATGCGCTCGACCAGCTCGCGCGCCGCCATACCCGCACCGAGCCCCGGACCGATCGCGACGACGTCGGCCCAGGTGACGAGCTCACGCTGCACGTCGGCGGGCGTCTTCGGCCACGGCGCGGTAAGCGACTGCGGCTCCGCCTGGCGAACGGACGCAAGCGTCTCCGGTGCGACGACGAGTTTGACCATCCCGACGCCGCTCCGCCACGCGGCGCGGGCACCGAGGATGGCCGCACCGCTCATTCCGGCTCCCCCGCCGACGATCGCGAGCTTCTTGCGCGTCCCCTTGTGGGCGTCGGCTGGAAATACCGGAAGTCGCTCGGCTACCCACCGGCCGGTTACCACAGATGGTGCGTCATGCGCCGGCTGGTTCGCGTCGGCAGTGCCCACGCGCAGGCCGATATCCAACACCACGATGCGACCGCAGGGGCCGCGTGACGTAAGCTGGCCGCGCTTGAGTGTTCCGTACGTGAACGTCAGATCGGCGCGGACCGGATTGAACGCGGCACCAGTGGTGGCGTCGAGTCCAGTCGGGACGTCGAGCGCCACGATCGTCGCCGCTCGCTCACGGATGGCGCGCAGGCCCGCGACGGCGGCGCCGATCGCACCGCGCGGCGGTCCGGACGAGCCTGTGCCGAGGAGTCCGTCGACCACTACGGCTTCGCCGCGGTAGACGTCGCCGGCGGAAAGCGCGGCTTCGTCCGCCTGAACCAGCTCGACGAGCGGAAGCGCCAGCGCGCGCTCTGCCTTCGCGTCGTCGGTCGCGGCCGGCACTGGCTCGCACACGCGCGTGCGCACACCGGCTGTGGCGAGCGCCGCGGCGACCACCCATGCATCTCCGCCGTTATTGCCTGGGCCAGCGAAGACCAGCGCGCCGGAGCGCAACCGCGCGGCTCCTCCGCACCGCAGTGCGATTTCGGTGGCCGTCGCCGCGCCAGCACGCTGCATCAGCGCGCGGGATGGCGTGCCGGCGGCAATGACGGCGGCATCGAGCGCGGCGGCTTCAGCGCTCGAAAGGACAGCGATCTGGGTTGACAGGTTGTCGGGTTGTCGGGTTTTCAGGTTGACGGGTTGTCAACAGCGCTGAAAACTGCGCAACTCGATGGCTGTGACAAGTTGTCCGAGTGCAAGCGCGTCAGTCGGGCGAGAGAGAGAGAGATCAGCCAACCCGTCAACCGGTCAACCCGTCAAAAGGTCAACCGGTCAACCGGTCAACCCGTCAACCCGTCAACCCGTCTCTAGGCCCCGATCCCCGCGCACCAGGGATAGTCGCGCTCGAACACCTGGTCGAAGCTGAAAACGTCGGCGAAGTCCTCGCGCGCATCCGTCGGCTGACTCAGCAACATGCCGAGGTCCACGAGCGTGAACACGACGTGCCCGATGTCCGCCGTCGTACGGATACCCCAGTGCTCGAGGACGAGACGCGACATGACACCGAAGCGCTCGAGCGCCAGATCGCGACAGGCCTCGGCGAGCTCCTGACCCGTGATGTGCCGACGCTCGTCGAGTCGTTGCT
The DNA here is from genome assembly GCA_035758925.1 of Gemmatimonadaceae bacterium. Lineage (GTDB taxonomy): Bacteria > Gemmatimonadota > Gemmatimonadetes > Gemmatimonadales > Gemmatimonadaceae > DASPMP01. Next base: position 15,353 of record DASTVV010000142.1, on the reverse strand, counting down.
GACAATACTCAAGCGCGGCAAGCACGAAGAGATACGCGCGCTCGTCATACCGCCGCTCCTTCAGGCGGATGCGGTCCATGATGCCGTCCCGAAACGTCAGCTCTGACAATTCACGAACAGGTGTGGGGTGAACGGTGCGTGGTGTGGGGTATTGCCACGTCGGTGCCAGCCGGGCCACCGCAGCCCCCATACCTCAGACCGCAAATCGGCTTCTTGGGTAAAAAAAAATCCGACGGGGTTCTCGCGCCCCGTCGGACGTACAAAATGAGTGGAGTACCGCGCGGACACAACAGCCAAAATGCGGGCCATGGCGTCTCACGTCTGTGCGCTGGCCTGTTGCGCCTTGCCAACGGTGAGGTAGTACACCGGGATTCCAAGCACGACGATGCCGAGCACGACAGCCGTCGGCGCGCGGCTCGAAGGGTCGATCAGCGCATTGAGCAGCAGATAGAGCGTGGACAGGACGAACAGCGCGGGAACAACTGGGTATCCCGGCGTCCGGAACGCCGGAGCGTAACCGGCGCGCTTGCGCAACACGAACACGGATGCCACGCCCAGCGCGTAGAACGGCACGATGGCGGTTACGAAAGCGTCCGCAAGCTGCTCGAAGCTGCGTAACAACACGAAGGCGACGCCGAGGAGGATGTTGATGCCGATCGCCACGTACGGTGTGTGGAACTGCGGATGGACTTTGGCGACGGGACGGAAGAACAGACCCTCGTCCGCCATCGCGAAGAAGATGCGCGGCGACGTGAGCAGCGATCCGGCGAGCGATCCGAAGGTCGACAGCATTACGGTTACGCTGACGAACACGACGCCCGCGGATCCGAGAAGACGCGAGGCGACATCCGCGGCGACCAGGCGCGAGTGGCGGATCTCATCCACCGAGAGTACCGAGAGATAGCCGATGTTCGCGAGGAGATAGATCACAATGACCGCAACCGTACCGCCGATGAGCGCGCGCGGCAGATTTCGCTCGGGATCCTTCACTTCGCCGCCGGCAAAGCTGAGGTCGGCCCAACCGTCATAGACCCACAACACGGACACGAGCGCCAGACCGAACGCGCTGATCGAGAAGCTTCCCGGAGGCGCAGCGGGAGTGAAGTGTCCTCCGGTGCGGGGCAATCCCAGGGTCAGCGCGAGCAGAACGATGAACAGCAGACCGCCATACTTCGCGACCGACGTGACCGAAATGACGCGCGCACCCCAGCGAACCCCGACGATGTTGACGAGACCAACGAGCGTGATCGCGGCTGCTGCGATGTACCGCGCGTAACTGTCGTTCGGGGCGACAGACGGATCGATGCCCCATACGCGCAGGAAATACTCGGCGAACGTGATCGAGATCGCGCCGACGGCGGCCGCGCGAATCACCGTCAGCTCCGCCCAGCCGAAGAGGAACGCGGGCAGCCGACCGAATCCCTCGCGGATGAACACGAACACGCCGCCCGTTCGCGGCAACGCGGACGCGACTTCGCCCAGAGACAGCGCACCACACAGCGCGAGCAATCCACCGGCTACCCAGATGGCTGCAAGCGGTAGCGGTCCGGGCAGTCGTTCCGCGATTCCCGCCGGCGAGCGGAAAATGCCGGAGCCGATCGTCGTGCCGACGACGATGGCGATCGCGCTCCAGAGACCGATCTGACGCTTGAGGCCGGGGGAGTGTTGGGACACGGATCTCGGGTTGACGGGTTGACGGGTTGACGGGTTGACGGGATGTCCGGTGGTCAGGTTGCCAGATTGTCTCCAGCCCGTCAACCCACCAACCTGTCAACCAGTCTCGTCGACCCGTCTCAATGTGACGCCCCGGCAGGCATTGGGTACAGTGGGTACTCCGCAGCCAGTTCACGAACCTGGCCCTTGACGGCGTCGAGAACGCTGTCGTCTTCCGGGGAACGCAGCACCCGATCGATGAAGTCCGCGATCCGGCGCATCTCCGCCTCCTTCATCCCCCGCGTGGTCACGGCAGGCGTGCCGATGCGCAGCCCACTGGTCACGAATGGCGAGCGGGTCTCGTTCGGCACGGTGTTCTTGTTCACCGTGATGCCGGCCTTGTCGAGCGCGGTCTCCGCCAGCTTGCCCGTCAGCTCCTCGCCTTTGTTGCGCAGGTCGAGCAGCATGAGATGGTTGTCGGTGCCGCCGGACACGATCTGGAACTCGCGCTCCACGAGTGCGGCGGCGAGTGTGCGTGCGTTCGCGACGATCTGCTTCGCATAGGCCTTGAATCCGGGCGACAGCGCCTCCTTGAGCGCGACGGCCTTCGCGGCGATCACATGCTCCAGTGGGCCGCCCTGCGTCCCCGGGAACACCGACTTGTCGATGGCCTTTGCGTGCTGCGCCTTGCACAGCACAATCCCACCCCGTGGACCGCGCAGCGTCTTGTGCGTCGTGGTCGACACGATGTCCGCGTGCGGGACGGGCGACGGATATGCGCCGGCCGCGACCAGCCCCGCGAAATGCGCCATGTCCACGAAGAAGATCGCGCCCACTTCCCGTGCGACGTCAGCGAACTTCGCGAAGTCCACAACGCGCGAGTACGCGCTGTAGCCGGCGATGATCATTCGCGGCCGGTGGTCGAGCGCCTTGCGACGCATGTCCTCGTAATCCAGCAGACCGTCGCTCGTGACACCGTACGAGATGGCCTGGTAGAGGATGCCGGAGAAGTTCACCGGCGAGCCATGCGTGAGGTGGCCGCCGTTCGAGAGATCCATGCCGAGGAACGTGTCTCCCGGTTTGAGCATCGCCATGAAGACGGCCATGTTGGCCTGCGCGCCCGAATGCGGCTGCACGTTCGCGTGTTCCGCCCCGAAGAGCTCCTTCGCGCGATCGATGGCGAGCTGCTCGACCTTGTCGACGACCTCACAGCCGCCGTAATAGCGCTTGCCCGGCAAGCCTTCGGCGTACTTGTTCGTGAGCGGCGAGCCCATGGCTTCGAGCACGGCGGGCGATACGAAGTTCTCACTCGCGATGAGCTCGAGGCCCTCGTTCTGACGCGCCGTCTCCCGCTCGATCAGTTCCGCGACCTCGGGATCGGTCTCGCGCAGGTAGGCGCCCGGAGGAGCGCAGTCCCAGTCATGCCATGGCTTCATTTGGATTTGGGCTTCGGGGGCTTCGGGGGCTTCGGGGTAGGCGCTCTGGATTTGTCTGTATTCGCCCTGGGCTTCGAGCTCTGGGCCTGCGACGCACTGCGTTGTTCGATCTTCACGACGCGTCGCTCGTGTCTCCCGCCCTCGAATGGGGTCTCGAGCCAGGTGCGGAGAATCTCCACGGCGTCCGCGTCCGAGACGAAGCGCGCCGGCAGCACCAACACGTTGGCGTCGTTGTGGCTTCGGGCGAGCTCCGCCACTTCGGGCGACCAGGTGACGGCGGCCCGCACGTTGGGGTATCGATTGGCGACGTACGACATCCCGAGTCCCGTTCCGCAGAGCAACACGCCGCGCTTCACCTTGCCTTCGGATACTTCGCGCGCCAGCGGATGGGCGTAGTCCGCGTAGTCCGTCGAGTCGGCGGAGTTGGTACCGAGGTCGCGCACCGCGAAGCCCATCCTGATCAGTTCGGCCTCGAGCTTCTCCTTGAGCTCGAAGCCGGCGTGGTCGGATGCGATGAGGATTTCTTCAGTCATTCTCGCAATCAACTGCCCTATTTGTTGGGCCACTGCGGCCAGGTCCGCACGAGTGATCCCACCATGCGAATGCGCTGCTCCGCCAGACGGTCCGCGGCCTGGTACGTCGGCACCTTGTCCTGTTTGGCGATCGAGAACACTCTGAGCACGGTGTCGTAGATCTCGTCCGCCTTGCGAAAGGCGCGCGCGGACGTCCAGCCGGCGAGCTCGCTGTAGACGTTAATCACGCCGCCGGCGTTCGCGACATAGTCCGGCGCATAGAGTATTCCCTTCTCCTCGAGCAAGTCGCCGTGGCGCTCCTCCAGCAGCTGGTTGTTGGCGGCACCGGCGACGATCTGAACCTTGAGGTGCGGCAGGGTCTTGTCGTTGATGATCGCGCCCAGCGCGCATGGCGCGAAGATGTCCGCGTCCATGCCGTAGATCTCCTCCGACGCGACCGCCCGCGCGCCGAACTCGCCCACGACGCGCTTCACACGGTCGGCGTCGATGTCACTGACGATGAGCTTGGCGCCCGCCTCGTGAAGCTCCTTGGCAAGGAAGTACCCGACGTGCCCGCATCCCTGCACCGCGACGGTACGGTTCGTGACGTCGTCCTTGCCCCAGCGCTCCTTGGCGGACGCCTGGATCGCGCGGAAGACGCCGTGCGCGGTGACGGGAGACGGATCGCCGGACCGGCCGGCCAGACCGCTGACGTTCTTCGTCTCCATGTGGACATAATCCATGTCCGCGGTGCTGGTGCCGACATCTTCCGCGGTGATGTAGCGACCGCCGAGCGATTCGACGAAGCGCCCGTGAGCGCGGAAGATGAGCTCGCGATTCCTGGTCTTGTTGTCGCCGATGATGACGGACTTGCCGCCGCCAAGGTTGAGGCCAGCCACGGCATTCTTGTAGGTCATGCCGCGCGCGAGGCGCAGCGCGTCGACCAACGCTTCCTCGTCGTTGGCGTAGCTCCAAAAGCGTGTTCCGCCAAGGGCCGGGCCAAGGATCGTACTGTGAATGGCAATGATGCCGCGGTAGCCAGCGGCGGGATCGTGGCAGAGGACGACCTGCTCGTGACCCATGCCGGCGATCGTATCGAATATTTGCACGGTTGTGAGGTCGAGTTTCGGTTCTACAGAGAGAGGGGACGAGGGACAGGGGACAAGGGACAGGGGCAACTACGACGGTGGGACCAGTTGAGGGGACCGGATAAGGGTAACGGGGACACCGGTCCCTTCACCTGGTCCCTTCATCTGTTCCCGCAGTTGTCGTTGCGCGTGTCCCCTGTCCCATTTCCCCAGTCCCCGGTGTCATCGGTGCGAGTACAGCTCCCGCGCGATAATGATGCGCTGGATCTCCGACGTACCCTCGTAGATCTCGGTCACCTTGGCATCGCGAAAGAAACGCTCGACGGGATACTCCTTCACGTAGCCGTATCCTCCGAAGATCTGGATCGCCTGGGTCGTCACCCACATGGCGGTCTCGCTGGCCATCAGTTTCGCCATCGCGCTGAACTGCGTGATGTGCTGGCCGCGATCCCGTGCGGTGGCGGCCGCGTGCAGCAGGGCGCGCGATGCGGCAACGCGCATTGCCATGTCAGCGAGCCGGAACTGGATGGCCTGGAATTCCTTGATCGGCTTGCCGAACTGGCGTCGTTCCGCCGCATAGCGCGTCGCGTGCGTGAGCGCCGCTTGCGCGATCCCCACCGCCTGTGCCGCGATACCCAGTCGGCCAGAGTCGAGGGACTGCATCGCGTAGATGAAGCCCATCCCCGGATCGCCGAGCAGGTTCTTGCCGGGAACGCGCATGTTGTCGAAACGCAGTTGCACCGTGGGCGACGACCGCAGCCCCATCTTGTCTTCCTTCTTCCCGACGGAGTAGCCCGGCAGGTCGGGCGTCACGATGAACGCGCCGATGCCGCGCGCGCCGCGACGATCGTGCGGCGTGTCCGTGCGCGCCATCGCGAGCACCACGCCGGCGTGCGGACCGCTCGAGACCCACGCCTTGGTGCCGTTCAATACCCAGCAATCGCCGTCGCGTACGGCCTGCGTGCGCAGCGCGGCAGCGTCGGATCCGGCCTCCGGTTCCGAGAGGGCGAACGCGCCAAGCCGTTCTCCGCGGGCCAGAGCTCGGAGGAAACGCTCCTTCTGGTCGTCCGTGCCCCACCGCAGGATCATCTGCGTGGGCAGCGAGTTGTGGACGCTCATGAGAACGGCGGTGGAAGCATCCACCGCCGCGATCTCCTCCAGGGCGATCAGATAGGTAAGCGTATCGAGCCCGAGCCCGTCGTAGCGCTCGGGCACCATCATCCCGAGGAAACCAAGCTCCGCGAGCTTTCCGATGATGGAGGGCTCGAAGTGCGCGTCGCGATCCCACTGGTCCGCGTGCGGCGCGATCTCGCGCTTGGCGAATTCGCGCGCCGTCTGCTGAATAGCGCGCTGTTCCTCGCTAAGGGGAGTGAGAGCCCAGGTCATGCGTAGGTGTAAAACCCGCGTCCGCTTTTCTTTCCCAGCCACCCAGCAGCAACGTATTTCCTGAGCAGCGGGCAGGGCCGGTACTTGGGATCACCAAGCCCGTCGTGCAGCACCTCGAGAATCGCGACGCATGTATCGAGGCCGATGAAGTCGGCCAGCGCCAGCGGTCCCATCGGATGATTCATTCCCAGCTTCATCACCGTGTCCACTGCTTCCGCGGAGCCGACGCCCTCCATGAGACAGTAGACCGCCTCGTTGATCATCGGCATCAGGATGCGATTGGCAATGAAGCCCGGATAGTCGTTGGCCTGCACCGGAGTCTTCTCCACCGCTTTCGCGAGCGCGACGGTACGCTCCGTGGTCTCGTCGCTCGTGGCGAGTCCGCGGATGACCTCCACGAGCTGCATCACGGGCACGGGATTCATGAAATGCATGCCGATCACTGCGTCCGGGCGCTTGGTGCGCGCCGCGATCTCCGTGATCGAGATGGAGCTGGTATTGGTGGCCAGGATGGCGCCCGCGCTTGCGTGCTGGTCGACGTCAGCGAAGATCTTGAACTTGAGATCCCGCTGTTCGGTGACGGCTTCGATCACGACCGTGGCGCCGCTCACGGCCTCCAGCGCCTCCGCCGTCTGGATGCGCTCGAGAACGCCGGTCTTGGCGTCGGCCGTGATGGTTCCCTTCTTCACCTGCCGATCGAGGTTCTTGGAGATGGTGTCGCGGCCGCGCGCGAGGGCGTCGCGCGAGATGTCGATCATCGTGACCGGATAGCCGGCCTGCGCGAACACGTGCGCGATGCCGTTGCCCATCTGGCCGGCGCCGAGGACTGCTATGCGATCACTCGTGGTCGAGTTGGTCATCGATGTAGCTGTGTGCGTGTTATTGGCGCGGACGACGAATGTACAAGTACGCCAGCCCGGCGATCATTCCGAGTGCGGCACCCGCGCCGCCTTCCGGTCCCCACACTCCACCGGTGACCCAGTCCGGCCCGGAGTCCACGACCTGGTAATCGGGTCGGGCCATGGGCTGGCCGCTGACCGCGACGTGCAGTGGAACGGCCATGACCCAATTCCACGCCCAATGCGCCATCCACGCGGCGTACAAACTTCTCGTGAAGATCAGCACCGCGCCCAGAAAAACTCCCGCGAGAATCACGAGCAGTACCGACCGTGCGTCCGCACCCGGATTCCCAAGGTGCAGCACTCCAAAGCCGACGCTCGTGATGGCCAGCGCCGTCGGCTGCCCGAGCCATTCGCGAAGCGAGGCGAAAACGTACCCGCGCGAAAGCAGCTCCTCCGCGAGAGCGGCCGGTAGCAGGAACAGCGACACCTGCACCGCGGCCATCAGCCACGAGCCCTGGATGGAAGGACGAATCGAAAGCCAGCCGGCCGCAAGCAACAGAAGCGAGGGAACCAGGATCGGAAGAGCACCGATTATCCAGCCACGCGCGAGGATCCGGGGTTGCGCCGCGGCCCCGTCCAGCGACACGAACGACCAGGGTCGCTTGTCGAGGCCATACAGCATCAGCGCGTGCGCCAGCAGCAGCCCAAACACCACGACGACGTACCTGGAGGCGTCGCTCGCACCCATGATTCGATCCGCGGAATCCAGGAGCGGTCCGAACGCGGTGCCGACGAGCTGGGTGCACAGTCCGGCGAGGAAGAAAAACGCGATGATCCGCCACGGCGCGCGAAGTCGTCCGTCCGCCGCGATGAAGACCGCGCGCGCCGTCAATCCCGCGCGCGAAGCGCTCGCGGTCGCGCGATGAGCGCGGCGACGAACGCCTTCACCACGTCGAACGCCGCGAACGGCGTGATGCCGAGCGCCACAGCGCGGCCCAGGCTGCCGTTCAGGACGGCGAGCTGCGCGATGCCGCCGCCGAACAGCGCCACCATGCCGAGTATCGCGCCGAGCCACCGACCCATCAGCGACGGAGCGCGCTGTGCTGCGAAACCTGCGATGAAGGCAGCCGCGGGGTACGCGAAGAGATAGCCGCCGGTGGGGCCGAAGAACCGCGCGATACCGGGAGCGCCCATCGGCGCGAACACCGGAACGCCCAACGCCCCGATCGCCAGGTACAGCAGCATGCTGATGGCGCCGAGGGTCGGCCCGAGCATCAGGCCCGCGAGCACGATGACCATCGGCTGCAGCGTGATGGGCACCGGTGTTCCCGGAACCGGCAGGGCGACCTGTGACGCCGCGGCAAGCGCGACGACGAATCCAGCGACGCCGAGCAGTGCGAGTCGGCGATCATCCCTCTGCGAAAGCGGAGCCGTGAGAGTCGGCATGTCAGTTGTCTCGGGAAACGCTGAGCGCGACGGCATCGCCGCCGCCCAGGCACAAGGTCGCGACGCCCGTACGGGCGCCCCGGTCCTGCATTGCGTGGAGGAGCGTCGTCAGCACACGCGCGCCACTCGCACCGATCGGGTGACCCAGCGCGATGGCACCGCCGTGGACATTGACACGATCCCAGTTCCAGCCCAGCGCCTGGCCATCCGCCAGGGCCTGGGACGCGAAGGCCTCGTTGGCTTCGATGAGCTCGTAGTCGGCGATCTTGCTGCCGCCCTGCTTCATCAGATTCTGCATCGCGACGATCGGCGCAAAGAAGAGATCCTGCGGCTCCGTTGCTCCGGTCGCATAGCCAGTGATGCGCGCGAGAATCGGAAGGCCATGCTCCTTTGCGTACGCCTCGGAGGTGACAACGAGCGCGGCGGCTCCATCGTTGAGGCTCGATGCATTGCCCGCGGTCACGGACAACCCGCCTTCGACACCACTCGGGTTCTCGAACGCCGGCTTTAGCTTCGACAGCATCTCGACGGTAGAGTCCTTCCGCGGGCTCTCGTCGGTATCCACCGTCGTCACGCCTTTGCGGCTCCGGATCTCCACTGGAGCGATCTCGGCCTTGAACTTCCCCGCTTCCTGCGCCGCGACGGCCTTGCGATGCGATTCGGCGGCGAACCGATCCTGCTGCTCGCGGCTGATGCCCGCTTTCCTCGCCGTGTATTCCGCGTGGCCGCCCATGTGCACGTCGCAGAACGAGCACCAGAGCCCGTCCTTGATCATGCCGTCCACGAGCTTCTGGTCGCCGAGCTTCACGCCGTTGCGCATGCCATACATGTAGTACGGCGCGTTCGACATGGATTCCTGGCCACCGGCGACGATGACCCGGCGGTCGCCCGCCTTGATGGCCTGCGCGGCCAGCATCACGGCCTTGAGTCCCGAGCCACACACCTTGTTGATCGTCAGCGCGGAGACGGTCGCGGGAACACCCGCCTTGATTGCAGCCTGCCGCGCGGGCGCCTGACCCACGCCACCCTGAATCACATTGCCCAGAATGACTTCTTCGACTTCATCCGCTGGAACGCCGGCGCGCTGGAGCGCCGCGCGTACGGCAACGGCGCCCAATTCCGGCGCCTGCAACGGCGCAAGGCCGCCGAGGAACTTCCCGATCGGCGTCCGCGCGGCGGAAACGATTACTGGAGTCCGAGCTGAATCCGGCATCCGTGAAACCTAACCACGTCTAGCGCCACCGACGCACGACGCGAGCGCTCTGAACACGATTCGAATAGACCAGCTCCAGATCTCGGCCCGTATCGGACGTCACGATCGAGGCGTCGCCGCCACGCGCGAAGGCGATCACCTGTCCCGAAACGACGTCGCGAACCATCACCACCGGGAACTTCGCCGCATCCCACTGCACGCGCGCCAGCCTTGGGCCCACCTGCGTGACGACGGTCTGCGCGTCGGCCCCGATTTCGCCGGATGCGCGACTCCGCACAGTCCTGCTGCCCGACGTCAGCGCCAGCTCGGCGAGCGACCGACCACGAAGCAGCGAGACCGGGATCACGAAGGCGAACGACTGATGGTCGCCTGGCAGGTCGGCGATGCGGTTGGCGGCAAACGACAACGAAAGGATCTCTGCCCCGGAATCGTCGGTCCCCACGAGACGGTTGGCCCCTGGCTGCGGCAGCTGGGGCCGCGCGTTCAGCTCGAACGCGGGCTCGAGGACCGGCTGCCCGTTCACGATGCGCCCCCACACCAGCAGGGACGGCACCTCTCCGCCCACCTTCGCCGACTGCGCCGCGGACGCGACGTCCGGAAGCGAAGCCGCGTGCGTGGTGATCCACTGCATCATGAAGAAGTACGTGTAGTCGCTGATCCACTTCGTGCTGCAGTATCCCATGATGTCGCTGAACTGCGTTGGCGGCTTCAGCAGCTCGCTCGCCAGGTCATAGCCGAACTGACCGATGAATCCGTTGGCGTATGCGCCGGAGTTGGGATACTGCGTGTCGATACCAGAAGGGTTGCCACAGGGTGTGTGATTCCGGCCATAGTTGTGGCCAAGCTCGTGCGCGATGACCTCGGACGCGCTGGGTATGTAGTCCCAGTTGAGCGTCGACTTGCCACCGACGAAGCCGATACCGGCGATGCCGCTGTTGTAGCTGACCTTCACGATGCCGACGTAGTATCGCGCCGTAGGATTGGACCCCTGGTCGGCGACGCGCTTGGTCTCGAGATCGCCGAGCACGCGGCCCCACCCGTCGCCGTCGTTGGCCGTCAGAGCCGCGCCAGTCGCCGTGAATGGCGCAGCAATGTCAGCGTCGTACGCCAGCACCGGGTGGATCTTCCGCGACAGGGCGAGCAAGTCGTCGACCCGATCCGCGGACACGTTGCCGGTCGCGCCCGCGACCGTGACGGGGACGAACCGGAGGCCCACGGTGGGAACGGTCCGGACGTCGATGGTCTTTGGGCCGAGCGAATTGTCGGCCTCGTTCGCTTCCGCGATGGCGTTATCCGGATCGATCACCGCGGTGACCGTCATCCCCGGCTGAACGATCTCGCCCGGCACGATCGCGTTCCAGCTCGACTGGAGAGTTCCCTGATCCGGCGCCTCTCGCACTGACCCCTCGGCCACCATGCGGTCGATGGGCGAGCCTCCCGAAATGGTGATGCGCACCTTGGGCGTCGCGAAGTTGCACTGGTTGGCCAAACCGAACACGCGCAGCAGTGCGGGCTTCCCGGCTACCAGAGGCGTACCGCCGTTGTAATCCTGAACCACCTGAACCAGGTGGACCTGGTCGACCTTGAGGTTCAGGTTCGCCGCGACGATCTGATTCTCCGCGAAGGTGACGGAAGCTCCGGCCGTCGTCCCGATGCTCACGCTGGCCGCCTGAGATGCCACGTCCGGCAGATAGTAGTTGGGGCACAGACCAGTCGCTTTCACGGCGGACACGGTGTACGTCCCAGCGGCCAGACCGCGATAGGTCGTAGTGACCGACAGGTTCCGTGAGAACGAACCCGGTCCGGTCACCGTGACCGGAGTCGCGCTCAGCCCGGCCGGCAGGCCGGCCACGTTGATCGTCAGCGAGCCGGACGAAAGCGCGTAAACCACGCTCATCACGACGGGCGTGAGCGATGCCGACACCGTGAAGGGCTGGGAGAGCTGTTCGGCACCGAACCTGTCGCCGTCTGCGTTCGCGAGCGTGTCCGCGCGCAGCTCGTACGTACCGGGCGGCAGCTCGCCGACGATGCCGTCGGTCAGCACGGTCCGGTTGAAGCCCGGCCCGAGGATCACGAGACTTGGCGCTGTTCCCGACGGCAGGCCGCTGACGTGGATGTCGACCATGCCGCTCGCCAGCTCGTACGCTACCGTCGAGCTCTCGGTGTGTCCCGCCGTCACCGTGTGCTTCTCGGACGTGGTCTGGGAGGTATACAGCGCGTCGGTGAAATGCACAGTCTCTACCCTGACCGTGTATTCGCCCGGCGGCAGCCCGTCGAGCGTCGTCGTCGCACTCACCTGCTGCGAGAACGCGCTGGGCCCGGTTACCCTCACGGCTGCTGGCGCCGCCGAGGGCAGGCCGTTGACGGTCACTACCAGCGAGCCCGTCGTCGGCTTGTCCTTGCACCCCACGACCGCCAATGCCGCGAGCAGCAAGATGGCGCGGGACCGAATCGATGACACGGGGAACCTCGGCGGGAAATCGGACGCCGCCGGCCGGCGGGTCCGCATCATATATAGGAAGGACGTTCTCGACATACGATGACCCGTATCCCGGAGAAACGCATGTGTGCTACATCACGGGACCAGGGCGCGATCCCGCTTCTCACGCACAACGCGGGCTATGAACTCCGAGACCGGCAGGATCTCCTGCTTATTGCCCGCGCCACGAATTCGAAGCGCGACGGTCCCTGAGCTCGCTTCCCGCTTACCGATAACCGCCATGTAGGGCACACGGGTCACTTCGCCGTCCCTGATGCGGTAGTTGAGCGTATCTGACCTGTTATCGAGCGTGGCACGGATGCCGGCTTCCTTGAGCTGGGCGGTGAGCGCCTCGGCCGCGCCGTTCGCGTCGTCCGACACCGGGAGGACGCGCACCTGTTCTGGCGCCAGCCACAGCGGAAAGGCACCGGCAAAGTGCTCGATGAGAATCGCAATGAACCGCTCGAACGAACCACTCACCGCGCGGTGGATGACGACGGGACGGTGCTCCGCGTTGTCTTCGCCGACGTACTTCAGCTCGAAACGTTCGGGAGCATTGTAGTCCAGCTGGATGGTTCCCAGCTGCCATGCGCGACCGATGGAGTCGGTGACGTCGAAGTCGACCTTGGGTCCGTAGAACGCGCCGTCGCCTTCCTTCAGCTCGTACGGTTCCCCCGTGGCGTCCAGCGCCAGCTTGAGCGCGGCCTCGGCGCGATCCCACAACTCGTCCGAGCCGATTCGGACCGGCGGACGCGTCGCGAACTTTACCGTCGCCACGAGCCCGAAGGTCCTGTAGTACTCCAGGATGAACCGCAGCAGGAAATTGACCTCCTGCGCGATCTGTGATTCCGCCAGGAATACGTGGCAGTCGTCCTGCGCGAACTGACGCACGCGCGTGAGACCCGAGAGCGCACCCGTCACCTCGTTGCGGTGCAGCACGTCGAACGTGACGTAGCGCAGCGGCAGCTCGCGGTACGAGTGCTTCTTCGACTGATACAGCAGGTAGTGCGAAGGACAGTTCATCGGCTTGAGCGACGAGTCGTGCTCGCCCGTCTCCTTGTCGAGGACGAGGAACATGTTCTCGCGATACTTGCCCCAATGCCCGGAGGTCTCCCAGAGGCCCTTGTTGTAGAGCAACGGGGTCATGACCTCGCGAAAGTGTTCGCGCTGTCGCTCGCGCACGAAGCCCACGAGCTCGTTGTAGATCGTCGTCCCGCGGTCGGTCCAGAACACGGCGCCCGGCGAGTGCGGGTGCAGCATGAAGAGGTCGAGCGCCTTGCCGACGACGCGATGATCGCGCCGCTTGGCTTCCTCGATGCGGTGCAGGTACGCGTCGAGGTCCTCCTTCCTGAACCACGCCGTGCCGTAGATCCGCTGCAGCATCTGACGCCGCTCGTCGCCGCGCCAGTATGCGCCGGCGGTCGTCATCAGCTTGAAGTGCTTGAGGTATGACGTATCCGGAACGTGCGGACCGCGACAGAGGTCGACGAACGGACCGTCGGTATAAGTGGAGATGACTTCATCGTCGCGCAGCTCGCTCAGACGCTCCTGCTTCAGCGGATCGTCCGCGAACACCTGCTTCGCGCGATCGCGAGACACTTCCTCGCGAACGAATGGCAACTTGTCCTGCGCAACCTTCGCCATTTCCTTCTCGAAGCGCTCGAGGTCCTCGGGCGTGAAGGGACGATCGACCTCGAAGTCGTAATAGAACCCGTCCTCGATCGCGGGACCGAAACCGATCTTGGCTTCGGGCCTGACGCGCCGCACGGCGGTAGCGAGGATATGAGCCGCGGAGTGCCGCAGGACGTCGAGCGACTTGGCATCCTTTTGCGTGAGCACGCGAAAAGCGCCCGATTCGCGAATCGGCGTCATGAGGTCCTGCACCGCGCCGTTGATCTCGACGGCGATGGCATCGCGCGCCAGGCGCTCGCCGATGCTGCGAACGACCTCGAGCGGCAACGCGCCGGCGGCGACGTTGCGCGTCGAGCCGTCCGGCAGCGTCAAAGTGAGCGATTGCGACACAACGTGATCGGGGAGAAGAACGGGGCCGGCGACGCGGCAGACCTACTCAGTGTAGGTCCAGGCGAACGGTGCTATTCTTGCAATTAGCGACCGTCCACGTGGTAAGCTATCGTTGCCTGCAATCCCTCCGCTACAGGGTTTCCGCATGTCTCGCTTTCGATTTCGCGATGAGGATTCATCGAGTGGCGCGACGGTCGCCACCGTCCTGCTCGGTGCCGTTGCTGGATTCGCGGTTGGCATGTACGTGGCGCAGCGCGTCGGCGGCATCGACGGCCTGACCACGAAGCTGCGCAGGCGCTTCACCGGCGAGGGCGGGCCCGGTCGACGCGACCTTCCAGGCCTCGAGTACGACGAGATCGAGGAGGAAGACGCGGATGCCGCGATCTCCGGCAATGTCGCCGACGATCTCGAGGACGACTTCAACGGAATGGATGACGATGGCATTCCGCTGTTGGAGGAACGCGTGCTCGAGGCGTTCAACAACGATCCGATACTGTCGGAACGCGCCATCGACATCGGCTCGATCGGCCGCGGCGTCGTCGAGCTGGCCGGCTGGGTCGACGACGACGACGAAGCCGAGCATGCGATGACGGTCGCGCGGGGCGTGCCGGGCGTGGTGACCGTCGTGAATCGCCTGATGGTGGACGAGGAAGAAGAGCAGATCAACAGCACGTTGAAGCGATTCCGCGACGGCGACTCATCACTGTCCGAGACCCGATGGGAGGGGCAGCAGGTCGGCACCGGAAAGCGCCGCCAGGGGACGTCGGCCGAGCGCGACCGGCATGCGGATCCCAAGCCCAAGCTCGAGGACCGCTGGCTGAGCGAGTCCGAAGCGATTCGCAACGCCGCGGATGAGTTGGGCGAGTCGAGCAGCGACACCGGGAGTGGGCGGGGCAGGAATCGGAAGGCCACGGGCGGTCAGCCGGAGGCCGGGTCGTAGCATTTGAGGCGCGGCCTGGCTGGGTGCCAGCGAACATGCTGACGGCCGCGCGTCAGTGGCGGCGGCATTCAGTTTTGGCCTGCAGGTCGTTCTTCTCCTCGCGATCGCCATCGGCGTCAGCGCGGCTGTGCTGTCGATCGTGGAACAACTGCTGGTCGATCCCGTCCCCTTCGCGGACGGCAGGCGCCTCGTTCTGTTGTGGAACGTTCGACGCAGCGACTCGCTACGTGCGATGCCGACGATCGAGAGCGTGCAGCACGTGCGCGCCAATGCCCGATCGTTCCGCGGCGTGGAGGCGATCGAGACAGCGCCACTGACACTCGCCGGCACTGACTT
>DASTVV010000091.1:0-2100 GCA_035758925.1 Gemmatimonadaceae bacterium | reverse complement strand
ACGCGATGGCCCGAGCGCGAGACCGTCACGGATCAATCGCAGGGTGTGCAGCTCTCGAAGATCCAGCCACTCATCCAGTACTGGGGAACCGACTACGACTGGCGGAAGGCGGAGGCGAAGCTGAATGCCCTGCCGCAGTTCGTGACGACGATCGACGGAGTCGATATCCAGTTCGTCCACGTCAAATCTCGGCATCCCAACGCCATGCCATTGATCATGACTCACGGGTGGCCCGGTTCGATCTTCGAGCTCCTCAAGGTGGTCGGTCCATTGACGGATCCCACGGCCTACGGTGGACGTCCGGAAGACGCCTTTGATCTCGTCATGCCGACGCTGCCCGGGTACGGGTTCTCAGGCAAACCGGAGGGCAGCCCGTGGGGGCCCGACCGCATGGGGCGCGCGTGGGACACGCTGATGCAGCGCCTCGGATACACGCGCTACGTGTCGCAGGGCGGTGATTGGGGCGCGATCATTTCGGAAGTCATGGCCCTTCAAGCGCCGCCTGGATTGCTCGGCATTCACATCAACATGCCGGGGACCGTGCCGCCGAGCGTCCTCCGCCTCATTCGCAATGGCGATCCTGTGCCCGCCAGCTTCTCGGATGCGGAGAAGCTTGCCTTCGCTGGGGTCAACGCCTTCTACAAGAAGGGTTTCGGCTACGCCGAGATGATGAACACCCGACCCCAGACCATCGGGTACGGGTTGTCGGACTCGCCAGTGGGCTTGGCCGCCTTCTTCTACGACAAGTTCGCCGCCTGGACTGACAGCGGTGGCGAGCCGGAGCGCGTGCTGACGCGCGACGAGATGCTCGACGACATCACTCTGTATTGGCTGACGAACACGGGCACGTCCTCGTCGCGGTCCTATTGGGACGCGACCCAGCTTGGCGGAGGCCCCTTCAACGCCTTTGACATCAAGAATGTCCCGGTTGCGGTGACGGTTTTTCCCGGCGAGATCTACCGCGCGCCGCGGAGCTGGGGCGAGCAGAGTTTTCACAAGCTCATTTACTGGCACGAAGTCGACAAGGGTGGTCACTTCGCGGCCTGGGAACAGCCGGAGCTCTTCGTGGCCGAAGTTCGTGCAGCCTTCCGATCACTGCGTTAACCGAAGCGACATGGAATACGCGCACAGCCGGTGCGCGTATTCCACGGGAAGACGTCAACAGCGTGATCCATAGAGAGCGACATCAATGTCCCAATACACCGCCCCCAATCTCGCTCTTGAAATTCCGAACGGCCGCCGCCGGTTCTTCGTAACCGCAGCCATGACACTGGCAGCCGGACGCCTCGGCCTGTTCGATGACGTCTACGCGGAGGGGCGCAGCACCGACCAGGCCGGCGCGCCAGGGACACACACGTCTTTCGCGTCGCTGAAGCAGGTCAATGCCGGCGCCTTGAGCGTTGGCTACGCGGAGGCCGGCCCGGCGACTGGTCACGTGGTCATACTTCTGCACGGTTGGCCGTACGACATCCACACCTATGTCGACGTCGCGCCATTGCTGGCGGTGAAGGGCTACCGGGTGATTGTTCCCCACGTCCGCGGCTACGGCTCGACGCGCTTTCTCTCAACCAGCACCACACGAAACGGTCAGCAGTCGGTGATCGCCCTCGACGTCATCGCGCTCATGGATGCGCTCGAGATCGACAAGGCCATCGTCGCCGGCTGCGATTGGGGCGCTCGAACCGCGAACATCGTCGCGGCGCTGTGGCCGGAGCGGTGCAAGGCCCTGGTTTCGGTGAGCGGCTACCTGATCGGCAGCCGTGAGGCCAACAAGAAGCCGCTCCCGCCACAAGCCGAGCTCCAGTGGTGGTATCAGTTCTACTTCGCCACCGAACGCGGCCGCGCCGGCTACGAGGCGTATCGGCGCGACTTTGCGAGGCTGATCTGGCAGATCGCCTCGCCGCAGTGGCGCTTCGATGACGCGACGTTCGATCGCAGCGCCGCGTCTCTCGACAATCCGGATCACGTGAGCATCGTCATCCACAACTATCGCTGGCGCCTCGGTCTGGCTGAGGGCGACGCGGCGTATGACACCCTCGAGAATCGGCTCGCCGCCGGTCCCGTCATCACCGTGCCCACGATCACGCTCGAAGGGGATGC
>DASTVV010000042.1:0-57498 GCA_035758925.1 Gemmatimonadaceae bacterium | reverse complement strand
GTTGTATGCGAAACCGATTCGCGTCATCCGGTCCCGGTCACCGGTGGGCTCTTCACTCGCGAAGCGTGGCGGGCAAGAGCAATGCCAAGCGCTGAAGACGCGTCAAGATAGGAAATTCTTTTTTTGCGCGCAACGATTTTTTGCGAAAAGAAAGCGGAATGGGAAATGGGAATGGACGCCGAGAAATTTTCACCATGCGCCCATTCCCATCTCCCATTCCGCAGTTCGATGCGGTTCAGACCTTGTGGTGCTCCACCTTGGCTGCTTCACGCCGATCGTCGGCCATATAGATCGCGAAGTCACAGAAAAACGCCGGTGCTTCACGCTGCAGCAGTCGCAGTACGACGACTGCGAGGCGACGGATCTCCAGCTCGGCGCCCTCTCCCGTGCGAAGCTCGAGCATCGTTCGCCAGGCGCGCGCGTTGCCCGTGACAACAATCTTCGTCTCCGTCGCATTGGGCAGCACCGCTCGCGCGGCTTCCCGCGCCATCTTCCGGCGGTGCACGCGATCGGCAACCCAGCCGTAGCGCTCCATCAGCTGCTCCACCAGCGACACGTAGGTGGCCTGCGCCCTCGTCACTTCCTCGCGCCAGGCGCGCTCGAGCGCTTCGTCGCCGATGAGGGCTGGCGGCATCACGAAGTTCGCGTTCGACTCGTCCACGTATCGCTGCGACAGCTGCGAATACGCGAATCCGGCGCGATGCCGGACGAGCTCATGGGTCAACGAGCGGCTCACGCCCTCCAGCAGCAGGGAATAGTTGGCGTGCTCCAGCACGCTCCCATGCCCCTGCTTCTTGATATTCTCGATGTATTCGCGGGTCGGACGTTTCGCCGGATTGTGCTGACTCATGTAACACAGGCGGCCCGCGAACTCCGTCAGTCGTTCACCGTCCGTGCTTTCGCCCAGCCAGGTGACCGGCAGGTGTCCGGGTTCCTCGAAGTGTGGACGGGCAAGCAGCGTGACGCGCGGTTCGTAGAAGAGTTCCATGGGCGCGAAAGCTACAACATGTCAAGGCGGAACCGAGAGTAAGCGCGCTCGCGCTCGACCTCCTTGAGCGCGTTTCGCGCCGTGGCCGGCAGCTCGGGAAGCAGGGGATCGTATTTCACTGCGCCGATCGCCGTCTGGCCCGGAAGCGGAACCTTCACGCCCGGGTTCAGGATGTTCGCCGGATCGAAGCTTCGCTTGATGAGCGCAAAACGCTCGACCGCTTTCGCGCTCCAGACCCGGTCGATCAGCGGAGTCCGCAGTCGGCCATCGCCGTGCTCGCCGGTCAGCGTACCTCCCAGGCGGTGTACGAGCTCCGTAACGTCTTCCAGGATCCGCTCGACACGTTCGCGCCAATCGGGTTGACTGACATCGACCAGCGGATTGACGTGCACGTGCGCGTCGCCCGCGTGTCCAAAGATGACTCCAGTGACGCCGGCGCGCTCGAGAATCGCCCGAACGCCACGCACGTAGGCCGCAAGCGATTGCGGCGGAACCGCCGAGTCTTCGATGAATTGCAGCGACTTGAGCGACGGATGCATTCGCGCGATCGCCGGGCTGGCGCTCTGCCGGAACGTCCAGAGGTCCACATCGTGTCCCGGACCGAGCGAAACCATGACGTCCTCACCGCCCAGCGTACGAAACAAATCACGGAGCCGGTCGGCATCGGCGCGTGCCGCCCCGGAATCCGCGCCTTCCACCTCGACCAGGAGCAACGCTTCAGCGTTCGCCGCAATCGGCAACGGCTGCCCAGCCCTGGCCGCGAGCTCCAGAAATGTCCGATCGAGCAGCTCGCACGCTGCGGCTCCGTGCTCACGCGATGCAACCGCTGCCTCCACCGCCCGTCCCAGATCCTGGAACGCGACGACCAAGGTTGTGATTGCGCCCGCCTCGGGGGTGAGTGCCAGCTCGAGCGCGGTGAACACGGCCAGCGTGCCTTCGCTTCCCACAAGCAGGTCGATCAGGTCATACGTTTGGGCGTAGCGCTCGATCGCGTAGCCCGACGAATCCTTTATGACTGTCGTGTGGGACGTGATTGCCTCGTCCAGGAGCACGGGGTGTACCGTTTGGAAGAAACGGTGGACCGCGGCGATGTCCTCCGGCGGCGGTTCCCCCCGACGCACCGTGGCTCGCGTTCCGTCGTCGAACACGCAATCGATGGCAAGCACCCATGGGCGCATCGGTCCATGACGCAGCGAATGCGGACCGGCCGCGTTGGTGCTGGCCATTCCGCCGATCGTGCAGAACTCGCCGCTGGACGGATCCACGGGAAACCGCAGTCCAGCGCGTGCGGCGTAACGACTCACTTCACCTCGAAGGATGCCGACGCCAGCGCGAATGCTCCGTGAACCGGCGTCCGGTTCCGCGATGCCGCGTAGACGGCTGAGATCCAGCACCACCCCGGCGCCGATTGCGCCGCCGGCCATGCCGCTGCCCGAGCCGCGGGGCACGAGCCCGATCCCGTTGTCATGTGCCCAACGAACGATCGCGGCGACGTCGTCCACGTCAGATGGAACGGCAACTGCCGCTGGCCATACCTGTCCGATCCCCGCTGCCTCCGCGTACACGCCACGAGCCGCGTCGTCCGTGCGGAAGACACCACCGAAGTCGCGAGGAGGCAGGAGTCTCATTCAGGGAGAGCGCGGCGGCCGCGGTGGCGGCAGGGACGGCAGGGCGGATTCGATCAACCGCAACAATGACGGCGGCGACTCCGCGTCGCCGCGCTCCAGTCGGTCGAGAACCTGCTCGAGCGTCAGGAGCGCCCGCTCCAGCGCATGCCGCTGCGTCCGACGCGCCAACGCATAGGATGCTCCGGCGACGACGACAACGGGAACGACCGCCACTGGTATCATCACGCCCATCATGACCAACGCGCCCGTCGATGCGCCGCCGATCACCGTTCCCGCCGCGGTCTGACCGGCCATTCCGCGCCGCAAGACCGAGAAGTCCGCCTCCAGCCGCACCAACGTCGAGGCTGCATCGACGCGGACGACCGTGGCCGAGATGTCGTTCGAGCGATAGAGCCCGTAGTCCCGACCGCGAAGGATCTGCCGGAGACCACCGAAGAATCCGCGGCGCGGCTCCCACACGATTCGGTCGGCGCGCTGCCGCACGACCCGCAGCCACTCTTCGCGCTGCATCCACCGGTCGAGCTTCGCCAGCGTCTTCTCCGGTGATCCTTGCACCGTGCGCTGTGCCGCGACACGCGTTCCGCCGAACAGGTAATTCGCCACTCCCGATTCGGATGTCGCGGGCGGCGTCACCCGCACCCGTTCCTCGGCCAGTGCCTGCCGGATGTGCTCCGGTGACAGTCCTACTTCCTTGCCAAGTTCGAGCACCTGTTGCTCGGTCAGTGCGTCGCTCGGCTCACCCTCTTCGCCGCTCGCAGCCTGAAGCTCCGATGCGCGCGCGAGCACGCGCTCCAGCGCTTTCCTCGTGACCGGCACCTTGGACTGTTCCATTCGCGCGCGTTCGCGTCAGATGCCGCCAAGAATGACGTCGAGCTGGCGTTCGATTGCCTTGAGGATGATGTCGGGCAGCTGAAACTTGGACGCGAAGCGGGCACTGACGTCGCCCGACGTGGAAACGCCGGCGAGTCCGAGGTAGTAGCGCATGTAACCGGGCACCAGATCCTTCGCCGTACGATCGAGCAGCAGCGCACCGGCTCGCACGGCGCCCGTTGTAATGTATGCGGCGCCGATGCCCGCGCGCTGGTCCGTGGGCGTGATGTTGTCGTTCACCGAGGCAGCCACGACACCACCCACAATCTCGTGGGCGAAGACATAGAACGCTTCACGCGGTTCTGCCTCCGGCCATGTCACCGCGACTGCGTTCTGTCTGCTGGAGAAGTTCACGGTCCGGCCTTCACCACCCAGCGTCAAGGCCAGGATCAGGTCGCCCGTCTCCTGCTGGGTGTTGTTCAGGAATCGCCGGAGCTTGTCGCGATATTCCGCCTGCCACAGCGAGTCCGTCGCGCGCACCACGCCGACGTGCGCCAGGTTCTCCGAGTTCCAGTACGCGTCGTAGAACTGCCGGCGTTCGTCCTCGAGGGACTCGGTAAAGAGTCGCAACCAATCGCGATCGCCCGAGTTGGGGAATGACTGCGCCAGCACAGCGAAATACTGCGCCAGCGTCGGGTCGTTGGTCCCGCGGACGTTGCCTCCCGCGCCCACGAAGGCACGGATGACGTCGCGCATCTGCTCGAACGACGCGAAGTACATCGGCGCGAACTGGCCGTTGAACAGCGCCGGATTGTTGGCGAGACGCGTCTGAAGCGCTTCGCGATTGGCGTCCAACATGGTCTTGAGTCCACGCTGCGCCTTCAGGGCCTCGATCTTCTGCCGGTAGCCCTTCCGAAACACCGGAATGGTCGCGGTGTCCCGCAACAGCATGGCATAGCCGTGGAGCCAAAGATCCACATGCTTCCGCGTGAGCACCGGCCACTGCCGTGCCGGCTGCGGCGCGGGCGCCCCACCCCCGCCCGCCTGCGGCACGCAGCTCGTTGCCGCGATCATCAACGCCAACAGAGCCACGCATTTTTTCACGTTCAGTTCCTCCCACCCGAGCCGTTCAGGACACCGCCTTCCCGCAGGCGACGCAGAACTTCCATCCGGCTTCAATCTCCGAACCACACGCCGGACAGTTCTTTACTTGCAAGTTCTGACCGCAACTCGGACAGAAATGCAGTGGCCGCCCCATCGGTAGGTCGCTCCCGCAGTACCGGCAGCGCGGTGCGCCGGAGCTGGCTGCGTTGGGGTCGACTGGAATTCCGCCGCTCGCCCGCACGGTGGCCTCACGTAACGCCATGGCAGCGCTCGGCCTCACGAGCGGAGCCTGACCGCCGACCGCAGCCAGCGCCGCCGAGTTGATCGCAACGTGGGCGTCGGCATAATCGCGAACCTTCGACGGCTCGGGTGACGCCGCCATCAGTTCCCGACCCAGGCCGTCTCGCAACCGCTCATCCACATCCAGGTAACCCCGGGCGCCGGTCAGCAGCTCCATAAGGATGAGCTCATACTCCTGGTTGGTCTCGAGACCCAGCTCGCGCCTGAAATGTCGATACGGCAGGATCTGCTGGTGCAGCTCTCCAACGGTGAATGGCGCGGACAGCAGCGCGGGCTGCCTGTCGTGGATCGTTCGAACCAGCACGTTGAACATTCGCTCGAGTGCATCCATGGACTTCAATCGTTCAGGGAGACGTCCGCCAACCGGCCCTTGGCTCGCTGGGCCGCCAGCCACTCTTCATATAAGGAAGGTATAGGGCCGCCCGAGTTCGTCTGTTCCCTCGCCGCCCGAGTCGCCAGGTGGTCGGCATACTCGTTTTGGGGATGTTTGTTATGTCCCCGAACCCAGTTCCAATCGACGTCGTGCAGCTGGGCCGCCTGATCCAGCCGCTGCCACAGATCCAGGTTCTCGATTGCACCCTCCTTTCGACGCCACCCCCGAGCCTTCCAGGATCGCACCCATTCACGCATCCCCTTCACCAGATACTGTGAGTCGCTGGTGAATTGGACCCGCAGTCGGTTGCCCTTGCGTGACAGGATCGATAATGCCTCGATGGCGCTCCGCAGTGCCATCTTGTTGTTGGTGGTGGCCGGCTCCGAGATCCAGTAGTCCAGGCGTATGAGCTTGCCGTCACGCGGACCGGCGTACTCGATCAAGCCGCCTGCTCCACCCGGATTCGTGCCTTCACGGCCGTTGCCCAGGCAGGACTCGTCGGCGTGCACGATGACGAGGTGTCGTTCCGTCATCGGCTTCCCCCCAGCGCCTCGATGGCGTCGAGCTCGTCGAGATAGAGGGACAGCTCATCGCCGGTCGTTGGATTCCGTGCGTCGATGACTTCGCGGCCGTTCCTGATGCGCAGCGACAATGGGATGACGATGTACTCGGTACCGCGACGATAGACCACGATCCGCTGTCCGCGGCTGACCGCGCGCTCCAAGCGGTCGTAATCATCTGTCGTCAGCTGGGTCATCGTCAGTTGCACCAGGCTTGGGCGAGCGACACCAGGACCTCTGCTGCCCGCTCGATTTCGTCGGCTTCAATGTACTCCTCCGCGGCGTGAGCCAGACCCATGTCGCCCGGGCCGAAGCAGATGGCCGGGATGCCGGCGGCGTTCAGCAGGGCCGCGTCGGTCCAGGCGCTCATGCCAGCGATCGACGGCGACAAACCATTTCCGCGCACGGCCTCACTCAGCGCGTGCACGATCGGCGCGTCGGTGGGAACGTCGCTTGGCGGCTGTGAAAAGAGCAGCTCGACGTCGGCGCGAAACTCCGGACGGGCCTCTCGCACGCATACGCAGGCCTGATCGATTTCACGGACAACGTCTTCGACCGCTTCTCCTGGAATGATGCGTCGCTCGAGGCGAAGCACGCAGCGATCCGGGTACGTGCTCAGCTCGATGCCTCCTTCAATCAACGACGCATGAAGTGACGGTCGGCCAAGTAATGCGTGCGAACGGCGCGGGAGATCGTCGCTGTCCATGCGGTCCAGCTCCGCGAGAAGCAGTCCAGCGTGCCGAATCGCATCCACGCCGATGTCCCAGCGGCTACCATGCGCCGCGCGCCCATGAACGCGCACTTCGATCCACGCAAATCCACGGTGCGCCGGCATGATCGCGAGCCGCGTCGGTTCGGTCACGATCGCCGCGTCGGCGCGCAGGCCGCTGGCGAGCACCGCGCTCGTGCCCGCGCTTTTCCATTCCTCGTCCGTCACCGCGGTCACGATGAGATCGCCTTTCAGCTCGCCGCGAAGACGCGCCGCGGCGGCGCACATCGCTGCCACGCCGCCCTTCATGTCCGATGCGCCGCGACCATAGATCCTTCCGTTCTTCACGAACGCGTCGAATGGGGCATGCACCATCCCTTCGACGCCCACGACGTCCATGTGGCCGTTGAACATCAGGGAGCGTCCGCCGCCGCTGCCCGGAAGAACGGCTATCACGTTCGGCCTGCCCGATCCGGGAGCTGTCTCCTGCAGCCGAACATCGAGTCCCCACGAATCCAGCACATCGCTCAGCCTCCGCGCCAGCTGGCCCTCGCCAGGGGCGTCAGGCACCAGGGAAGGGTTGCGGGAGTCCACGCGAACCAATTCGCGGACGAGCGCTACGCCATCAGCGCGAGGAACGCTGGTCATCTGGAGCTCTTCACCGTAAGTCCGGCCGTGTCGACGCCAAACGGCAGCAACTCTCCCAGACGCCCCACCGCTGTGCGAACCGGTTCGATGTCGTCAGACGGCGCAATGATGAGCACACATCCGCCTCCCGATGCCCCCATGGCCTTTGCGCCAAGAGCCCCCGCTCGATGCGCCTGCGTAATGATCTCGTCGATCCGTGCGGTGGGGATGGATGGATGGAGCGAACGCTGGTGCAGCCAGTGTTCGTTGAGCAGCGCGCCAACGTCATCCAGGTTGCCGCGTTCCAGTGCCGCCGCCATCGCCTCCGCGATTTCGCGCATTCGTCGCAGTGCGCCGACCACGCGCGCGTCGCCCTGCTCATAAGCGCCGAGCACCGCCGAGATGGTATCGCCGGAAACGCGGGATTGGCCCGTGTAGATCAAGACCGATCGGGCGACGAGCTCGCTTTGTGTTGTCTCACTCAACGGAATTCGCCGGACGGAGACGTTGGACGTGAACGTGAGCCCCAGCGCACCGCCGAACGTCGCTGCGTAATGGTCCTGGCGTCCGCCCGCGACTCCCAGATCCTCCACTTCGATTCGTCGACCTTCCTCCGCCACCTCTGCTCGTTTCCACCCGACGCCGCGCCATTCCGCCAGCGCGCTCAGCAGCGCGGCGCTTGCCGCGGACGAACCGCCAAGGCCCGCACCCACGGGAAAATCGTTCTCGATCGCGACACGAATTCCGGTCACCCCGGACCGCTTGAGCGCCGCTCGAACCAGCGGCAGATCGGCGGCCTTTACTGCCGCCGTGTCCTTGTCGCTTGCCTTGGTCTCCGACAACTTCGCGACAGCATAACGCGAGATAGCGACGTTGCACACGAAGCCGCCCTCGCGATCGCAGTAGGGAGGTACGTCCGTCCAGCCGCCACCGAGATCGATACGCGTCGGCGCGCGTGCGATGATTTCGCGTGACAATTGAGGAATTCGTTGAGTGGCGGAGCGCTAAACGTAGTCCCTGCAACAACTCCCGCCAACGGAGTCACGCGGTTGACGGCTGAGGCCGGAAAGGCATGACCATTGCTGCCTCGGGGGAGACTCCATGACGGACCTCCGCCAGTACCTCAGCGATTGCAAGTTCATTCTTGTCTCGAATCGCGAGCCCTACGAGCATGTCAAAGGTGTTCGTGGCATCGAAGTGCGACAACCTGCAGGCGGCGTCGTATCCGCGCTGGATCCAACGCTGCGGCGACTCCACGGAACCTGGGTAGCGTGGGGATCCGGATCAGCGGATCGGGAGGCGTCGGACGAGCTCGGTCGCGTGGCCGTTCCGCCGGGCGAGGCCGAGTACACGCTTCGTCGCGTGTGGTTGGAAGACCACGAAGTGGACGCGTACTATCACGGGTTCGCGAATCGCTCCCTCTGGCCGTTGTGCCACATGCTGATCCACTACTTCGAGTATCGCACGGAGTTCTGGGAGCGGTATCGCGCCGTGAATCTCCGTTTCGCCCACGCCGTTGCGGACGAGGCGGAGCGCTGCGCCGGCCGCAGCATGGCGTGGATTCAGGACTACCACCTCGCGCTGGTGCCGGAATTCCTTCGCGCGATGCGCCCGAACCTGTTCATTCATCAGTTCTGGCACATTCCGTTTCCACCTCCTGACATTCTGCGCCTCCTGCCAAGCGGATCCCACGAAGCGCTCCTGCGCGGACTCCTGGGAAACGATCTCATGGAATTCCAGATCGACCGGCACGCGCTCAATTTTCTCGATTGCGTGGCGGAATTCGTTCCGGACGCGGACGTCGACCTTGGCGATCAGACGATTCGGTTCCAGGATCGCGTGGTCCAGGTCTCGGCGTTCCCGATAAGCATCGACTACGCGAAGTACAACGAGCTCGCGCAAAGTCCGGAGAGTGACAAGACCGTGAATACGCTGCGCTCGAGGTACGCAAAGGGTTCGCGACAGCTGGGCGTTTGCGTGGATCGCGTGGACTACACCAAGGGTATCCCGGAGCGGCTTCGCGCACTCGAGCTGCTCTGGATCGAGCACCCTGAGCTGCGCGAGCGATTCACCTTCATCTTCGTCTGCACGCCTTCGCGGACGAATCTGCCGGCGTACATTCAGCTGGACCAGGAAGTCGGTCAGACGGTTCAGGCCATCAACGAGCGATTCGGCACGCCTGATTGGACGCCCATCGTGCTGATCAATGAGAACGTGGATGCGGATCTGCTCGCTGCGGTCTATCGCGCCGCGGAGATCTGCATGGTGTCGTCTCTCCAGGACGGAATGAATCTCGTCGCGAAGGAGTTCGTCGCTTCCCAGGTGGACGAGCGTGGAGCACTGCTCCTCAGCCGCTTCACCGGCGCTGCCGAAGAGATCGAGGGGGCGATCCTGATCAATCCGTTCAACATCGACGGTTTCGTCTCGGCGATCAGGACCGCACTGGACATGCCCCACGAAGAGCGTCGCCGGCGCATGCGCCGCATGCGCCGAAAACTGCAGAACAACACCATTTTCGACTGGCTCGACGCCATTCTGGCGCGCTGCGCCGACATCATGGGCACTCAACCGCCCGCAACGGGCATATGGGCGGCAGGTTGAAGACCGCCGGGCTGTCGAAAGCGGTGGAGACGCTCGTCGAGGCCGCAGGTGCTCGGCTCGACGGATCACCCCTCGGCGTCTTCCTCGACATCGATGGCACGCTCGCGCCGATCGCCTCGCGCCCCGAGGACGCCGGGGTCCCACCGACCACTCTCGCCGTGCTTCGCCGACTCGTTGACCTGCCGCAGACCTCGGTGGCACTGGTGACGGGAAGGTCCGCCGAGAATGCGCTCGAGATGGTGGACGTCGCGGGGACGTGGATCATCGGCAACCACGGCCTGGAGTTGCGCAGTCCGGATGGAGTGTTGACGGCCATGCCCGAAGTAGCCGCGTACGAAGGCGCGGTAGCCAAGGCGCGCGCCGAGCTCGAGGCGGCCATCGTGTCGATTCCCGGGGCGTTCGTGGAGAACAAACGCTGGTCGCTGAGCGTGCACTATCGATTGTCGGATCCCAGCTTCGTTCCGTACGTCAAGGAGGCCGCGCAGCGCGTCGCGCGTGAAATGCGACTCCGAACGCTCGATGGGAAGATGGTCGTAGAGCTGCGACCGCCGCTCGACACCAACAAGGGCACTGCCAGCGTTGCATTGGCCCAGCGCATCACGGCGGACCGCAACGGAGCATCGCTGATCAATGCCGGCGATGACCGAACGGACGAAGACGCATTTGAGGCGCTGCGCGCCTTCAACAAGGACGCGGTGACGATTCGCGTTGGAGATGGCGAGCGTGTGCCGGTGCCAACGCACGCCGAGTTCACCCTGGACTCGCCGGACGAGCTCCGACAGCTACTGGAATGGCTAGTCGCGCGGCGCGGGCGCGACTGAACGGGTCAGCGCTTCTTCGATCCCTTCTTGGCGCTCTTGGGTGCCGCCTTCTTGGCGACGCTTTTCTTCGCGGTCTCTTTCTTCGGGACCGCGCGCGCGCTGACGTTGGCGCGGATCATCTGAGCCATGACCCGCTCGCGTTCTGCGGCCGCATTGGCGCGCTGGATGGCGCGTTCCTTCGACTGAATCTCCGACGCAGTTGGCCGCTTCCGCTCCGCGGCAGGCCGCTTGGAATGCGCCTGCTCCGCCTCGCGCATGAGCTTGTCCGCTTCGTCGGCGGTCATTTGTCCGCGGCGAACCATGAACTGAACCAGGTCGCGCGCACTCTCGACGGCGAATCCAGCAATGCCCGCCGCCGCGCTGATGACGTCTTTCATCGCGATCGCGACTTTGCTGCCCGCCTCGAGACTGATTTCCTGGGCGCGCTCCGTCAGCTCCGCGATGGCATCGCGCGCATCGACGGGACGATGACCGGGACCTCGTTTCACTGGGCTAGCCCCGGTAGAGTTCGACCCCGCCTTCATTACAGTAGGTTGAGCTTTCTCAGCCATTCTTGGTCAGAGTGACGGTAGTGGAACGCGGAGGGCTCTGCGCACGAGGCCGGCCGGGTAGCTCCGGCAGGGGCGGCAAGCGGCAAGTATATGATTCAGCGAAAGCTACGCAAGCGTTGCTCATGAATTGGACGAGCGGGTTACTTGGCCAGTAAGGTCACGAGGCGAAGTCCAGAAAAGTGGCATTTACGCGCTGAATTCCGCGGCAAATGAATGCTTTATAGAGACACTATCAATACATCATGGCGGCGCTACCACTGACCGGGATCAGGGTCCTAGACATGTCCAGGGTCCTCGCGGGACCACTCTGCGGCATGATGCTCGGAGATCTCGGTGCGGACGTCATCAAGGTTGAGCGCGCGGGGAGGGGCGACGAGACGCGTGAGTGGGGGCCGCCATTCGACGACCGTGGTCGTAGCGCCTACTTCCTCAGTACCAACCGCAACAAGCGCAGCCTCGCCGTCGACCTCCGTGTCGACTCGGACCGCGGCCTCATTAGTGACCTTGTTCGCGACGCGGATGTAGTGCTCGAGAACTTTCTTCCAGGCACTCTCGAGCAATTCGGAATGAGCGCGTCCGCCGCGCTGGAGACCAACACTCGCCTCATCTGGTGCACGATCACTGGATTCGGCGCGGCGTCTCGGCGCCCCGGCTACGACTTCGTGGTTCAGGCGGAAAGTGGTTGGATGTCGATCACCGGCGAGCCTGCCGGTGAGCCGATGAAGGCCGGGGTCGCGCTTGCCGACGTCATAGCAGGTAAGGACGCTGCGGTGGCGATTCTCGCTGCGCTCGCGGGACGAGAGCGGCGTCATCCCATAGAACGTCGTCTCGTCATCTCTCTCATCGACAGCGCGCGTGCCGCGCTCGTGAACGTCGCGCAAAACGCGCTCGTCTCAGGAGCCAATGCGCGTCGATGGGGAAACGCGCACGCGAACCTCACTCCATATCAGCTGTTCCAGGCCAGTGATCGGGCCATCGTCATTGCCGTCGGTAGTGACGACCAGTGGATGTCGTGCGTGCGGGCGCTTGGTCTTTCCGATCTGGAACGCGACGCGCGCCTCGCCACCAACAGCGGGCGCCTCGCCAACCGCGATGTGATCGTGCACGCGTTCGCGGATCGCCTGCGGCAGCGCTCCGCTGCCGAATGGATGTCGCTACTGCACGCGGCGCGTGTCCCCTGCGGAATCATCAAGAGCGTTCTCGAGGCCATTGGCGATGCGGGCGACGTGTCCGCCATCACAGGAATGCCGTCGAGCGTCCGCGGAACGCCTCGATTGCCCCCACCGGAGCTGGATGAACACGGCGCGGCCATTCGCCGTAACGGCTGGAATGCGTTCCCTGTTACCCGCTAGTCGGTCCCTCGTCTTGTTACCGTGGCGACCGTCCTCAGACCGCTGGCGGCTCCAGCCGCCCTGTCCCGTCCGCGGAAACGGCATTACTCTACCGTCGTGAAGATGACGGAGACACAGCCGCGCGTGGTCGAGCAGGAGACTGACCAGCTGATCATCCAACGCGTCCTGGGCGGCAACCGCGACGCCTTTCGCCTGCTGATCACACGGTACAGCGATCCGCTGTATCGCCATGCCCTGTGCATGACCGGGAGCCCGGATGTTGCTGAAGACATCCTGCAGCTCTCTTTCATCAAGGCATATCAGCACTTAGCTGAGGTCCGCGGCCGCTTCGATGCATGGGTATTCAGGATCGTGGCGAACGGATGCAAGGACTGGCTGAAAAACATCCGTCGTTCACATCTGAGCTATGACGAAGACGACCAGCCGTCGGCATACGCGACGCCTGACGAAGAGCTCGACCGCAGCGAGCTGCGGACGGACCTCGACGGTGCGTTGTCGGCGCTTCCCGCCTCCTTGCGGGAGGCATTCATCATGAAGCACGTTGAAGGCCGGTCGTACGAAGAGATGGCGGATCTGCTCGGAACAACGGTCGGAGCGTTGAAGATGCGCGTGCACCGCGCTCGCGAGGCGCTCCAGGCCCTACTCGAGGAGAAGTACGCATAACATGCTTGACGACTTGAACCCTGAGACGCCGCGCGAAGTACGTAAGGACGTACCGCAGCGCGCTCACAAAAAGGATCAGGAAGTGCGCTCCACTGTGGAGCGCGAGGTACCGCTCGGCCAGCACGAGGATCATCTGCTGGCGCCTGCGGTCCACTCCTGGCTGGACGGCGAACTGCCGGAGGCCGCCGTGCGAAAAGGAAATACTGCACACGATGTCGAGTTTTGGCGCAACGTGAACAACCAGATGGAGCGCGCGCGTCGTATGCGCACTCCGCAGCATGTCGAGGCGCAGATCATGGCGGCGTTGCCGCATCATGCGCCCGCGCTGATCACGCCGTGGTGGCGTCGCGAGTTTGTCATCACGCCGATGACTGCCGTCAGCGTCGCTGCCGCTCTGGTCACGGTCGCCGTTGCCGCCACCGTGCTGCTCATCGCCCCGTAACGGGGCAAACAGACGGTCAGACGAAGGCCGGTCCTCAAGAGGGACCGGCCTTCGTGCTAACCGGTGTTTTGATTGAATGCAGAAGTGCTTGTCGGGGCACGGCTTGCGGCGACGGTTCGGGTATTCCCAAGCGCCCCGGATCTGTTTGGCATGATCTTGGTAGTAGGATTAAGGAGCGTTCTGTTTATAATGGTCCCGACCTGAATGACTCGTGACCTCGCGAGTCACCGGGGGGAGGCAAGTTTGGCGGAAGACCAGACGTTCGAGCTTCTCAAGACCGAGTTTCGGCGCGTCGGAGTAGACCCCGACACGTTCAGCGCGATGCTCGCGCTCAGGCCCGAAGATGCGCTGCGCGCGCTCCGGTCCCTGCCCGATGGCGCCGGTCCGGCCGCATTTCTGGGAAAGCTGCGCGGTGGTGTCGTGCGCCCCACTGGCCCGGACGATTCAACGCTGGCGAAGGGCCGGCAGCGCCGCCGCGATAGATCTGCCTAGTCTCAAGCGCTATCTCGCGCTCGGCGATTCGTACACGATCGGCGAGGGCGTCGTGGAAGCGGAGCGCTGGCCGAATCAGTTGGCCGGGATGCTGCGCGTTCGGGAGATTGGGCTCGAAGATCCGCTGATATTCGCCCGTACGGCGTGGACCACGGACGAGCTCACGGACGCGATCGACGCGGAAAAAATCGTCGGCAAGTTTGACCTGGTGACGCTGCTCATTGGCGTGAACGACCAGTACCGGAGTCGGTCGGTGCAATCGTTCGCCGCCGAGTTCAGCGTCCTGTTGCGTCGCGCGAAGGCGTTCGGCGGTCGCAAGGCATCCCGGGTGATCGCACTCTCGATTCCGGATTGGGGAGCGACTCCCTACGGGGAAGGCCGCGACCGGGCCCTGATCGGACGCGAGATCGACGCGTACAACGCGCGGGCTCAGAAACTCACAAGCGCCGCCGGAGCTCGATGGGTGGACATCACCACGATCACGCGCGAGATGCAGGACGACGAGAGGCTGGTGGCATCGGACAAGCTTCACCCATCGGCGGAGATGTATCGCCAGTGGGCCGAACTGGTGCTTCCGCTCGCGCTGGAAATCATCGGATCGCCGTAGATCGACCCGCATCTCCACGTTCTATTTCACGTCGCGCCGAAGAAACAGCAGCGCCACGCCGTCGCGATAGAAGTCCGGAATGCGTCCCTCCTGCCGAAAGCCATTCGCGCGCAGCAGCGACAACGTGCGTCCGAGCGCGGCGTCCGCGGGCAGCTCGGCCATCACCAGGCGCGCGTCCTCCAGCTTCGCGGCCTCCATCACGGCATCGATGATCGCGCCACCGACCTCGCTCGGTTCGACGCGTGGTGCGAGCAGCACCATGTTCAGGTGCCACGCACCAGCCGCCCCCGAGACTGGCCCGAAGAGCGCGAGGGCGGCCACGGTGCCGTCGCGCTCGATGATCCGGGCCAGCGATTCAGGATCGCCACGCTCGGCTGCCGCCAGCAGCTCGATCACACGATCCAGGTAGGGCGTGACGCCGAGCGCCGACAGAACCAGGGCGCGAACCGGCTCGGCGTCGGATGGGCTGATCGATCGCGGTGCGGCGCTGAAGTAGCCGGTCACCGCGACATTTCAGATCGACAGCGAGCGCCCGAGCGTGGCGAGTGCCGCCTCCTTCGTGGCCTCGGCGAGCGTCGGATGCGCGTGAATCGTCATGCCGATGTCGTCCGCCGACGCGCGGTACTCGAACGCCAGCACCACCTCAGCGATCAGCTCCGACACACTCGGACCGATCATGTGACAGCCAAGCAACTCGTCCGTGCGGGCGTCCGCAACAAATTTCACGAAGCCGCTGCTCTCACCCATGGAACGCGCGCGCGGGTTCGCTGAAAATGGAAACTTGCCGGCGCGATATTCCCGGCCGCTTTCCTTGACCTGACGCTCGGTGAGACCGACGCTCGCGATCTCCGGCCATGTGTACACCACGCCGGGGACGGACTTGTAATGCATGTGCGCTGGCTGGCCGGCGATCACTTCCACCGCGACCACGCCTTCGTCTTCTGCTTTGTGGGCGAGCATTGGACCAGGAACGCAATCGCCGATCGCGAAAACGTTCGGAAGGTTGGTCCGCATCTGGTCGTCGACGAGAATCTCTCCGCGCTTCGAGACGTTCAGTCCGAGCTTCACCACGTCGATTCCAGTAAGCGCCGGTTTGCGGCCGACGGCGACCAGGACGTGATCCGCGGACAACGTTTCCTTCTTTCCATCTTTTTCGACGTCGATCGAGACGCCATCGGCGGTCCGCGCTCCCGACGTCACCCGAGCGCCAGTCCGGATGTCGAGCCCCTGCTTCCGAAAAACCTTCTCGGCTTCCTTGACGACCTCGTCGTCCATCCCGGGCAGGACTGCGGGCAACAGCTCGACCACCGTGACCTTGGCGCCAAGGCGCCGCCACACGGAACCCAACTCGAGGCCGATGATCCCCCCGCCGATGACGATCAGATGATCGGGTACCTTGGGGATCTTCAGCGCGCCTACGTTCGAGAGGATGCGTTCCTCGTCGAACCTGAGGAACGGCAATTCGATTGGAACGGAGCCGGTCGCGATGATGACGTTCTTCGCCTGATACGACGTCGTGCTGCCGTCCGGTGCGGCGACGTCGACCACGTTACCGGCGCGCAAGGTCCCGCGCCCCTTGGCCCACGTCACCTTGTTCTTCCGATAGAGAAACTCGATGCCCCGCGTGTTCTGGCCCACGACATCGTCCTTCCGCTTCATCATCGTGGCCAGGTCGAGCTCGATGCCGCTGAGCTTGAGACCGTGCGCGGCCGCGTGATTCCGGGCGAACTCGACGTGTTCCGAGCTTGTGAGCAGGGCCTTCGACGGGATGCATCCGACGTTCACACACGTTCCGCCGAGAGTCTTGTCCATCTCGACGCAGACCGTGTTGAGTCCGAGCTGCCCCGCCCGGATCGCCGCGATGTAACCGCCGGGTCCGCCGCCAATTATGACGACGTCCGCGGCGAGAGGTGCTGCATTTGTAGTCATCCTTTCGGGAACCTAGTGAGACCGTCCAGCCCCGCTGTCTGCGCGAGGTGGCGGTGGCTCCGCGCGTCAGTCCACAGCGAGCAGTGCCGGATCCTCCATCAGTTCCTTGATGCGAACGAGAAAGAGGACCGCCTGCTGGCCGTCGATGATGCGGTGGTCGTACGACAGCGCGACGTACATCATCGGGCGAATCTCGACCTTGCCGGCGATGGCCACGGGTCTCTCCTGAATCTTGTGGAGCCCGAGGATCCCGACTTGGGGGAAATTGATGATCGGCGTCGATACGAGCGAGCCGAACACACCGCCGTTCGTGATCGTGAACGTTCCGCCGGACAGGTCGTCCATCGTGAGCTTTCCGTCGCGCGCCCGAGTCGCCAACTCGGAGATCTCGCGACCGATGTCGATCATGCCCTTGCGGTCCGCGTCCTTGATGTTCGGAACGACGAGTCCCTGCTCGGACGCGACCGCAATTCCCATGTTGACGTAGTGCCGGTAGATGATCGAGTCGCCATCAATCTGGGCGTTCACCATGGGAAAGCGCCGAAGCGCGTCGCACGAGGCCTTCACGAAGAAGGGCATGAACGACAGGCGCACGCCGCGTTCCTTCTCGATGCGTTCCTTGACGCGACCGCGGAGCGCCTCCACGGCGGTCATGTCGATCTCGTTGAATGTGGTGAGATGCGCGGTCGCGTGCTGGGACTCGAGCAGGTGCTCCGCGATGCGCTTCCTGCGCGTCGACATCTTCTCGCGCGTCTCACGCTGACCTGAGGCAGGCGCACGCGAGGGCGCAGGCGGTGGTGGAGCTGGCGCCCGCGGCGTCGGTGCTGGAGGTGCGCTCGGAGTTGCTGCGGCACGCGCCTCGACTACGTCTGCTTTGCTCACCACACCACCGCGGCCGGTGCCCTGCACCCTCGAGAGATCTACCCCCGACTCCGCTGCCAATCGCTGTGCCGACGGAGCAGCGCGCGGCTGCTCTCTGGGTGGCGCGGCGGCCGCGGCTGGTGCTTGCGCCGGAGCAGGCGCACCCGCAGCGGCGGCCTTCTGCGGTGTCGTGGCGCGGGCGCCGTCAGCCTTCTCGTCCACCTCTGCCAGCAACTGATCGAGCTTCACAATATCGCCTTCATTCGCGAAGCGCTTCTTCAACACACCGCCGGTCACGGACGGAACTTCGACGGTGATCTTGTCGGTCTCGAGCTCGACGAGCGTGTCGCCCGGAGCTACCGCATCACCTTCGTTCTTGAGCCACTTCGCGACGGTCGCCTCGACGATGGATTCGCCGAGGGGCGGAACTTTGATCGATGTCATGACTGCGCAAATATACATTCCACCCTGTGCGGGCACTCACCATCTCGAAGCACGGCGGACTCGAGCAACTCGTGCTGCGCCAGGATCTGCCGCTTCCCGATCTCGGCGCGCCAACCGACGTTCGCATCCGCGTGAAGGCCGCGGCCATCAACCGTCTCGACTTGTTCGTGCTTGCGGGACTTCCCGGCGTGACGGTGGTGGGCCCGTGGGTCGTGGGGTCCGACGCGTGTGGCGAGGTGGACGCGATCGGCCCGGATGTCACGACGGTTTCTCCCGGTGAGCTGGTCGTCGTGAATCCGGGAATCAGTGACCGCAGCTGCGGCTATTGCCGCGCCGGCGAACACTCCCTCTGCATCAAGTACCGGATTCTCGGCGAGCACGTTCCCGGCACCGCGGCTGAGTACATCGTCGTTCCCGCCGCGAATGTCCGCTCCATTCCGCGCGGGACAGATCCCGCCTCCGCTGCCGCGTTCACGCTCGCAACGCTCACCGCGTGGCGAATGGTCCACACGAGAGCCAGGGTGCAGGTGGGCGAGCGCGTGCTGATCTGGGGAATCGGCGGCGGCGTCGCGCTTGCGGCTTTGCAGGTCTGCAAACAGATCGGCGCCGAGGTCTGGGTTGCATCCAGCAGCGACAGCAAGCTCGATCGGGCCAGGGATCTGGGCGCCGATCATGTGTTACGGACCGGGGACGATGTCGGCAAGCGAATTCGGGAGGCGACGGGCAAGGTCGGCATGGACGTCGTCATCGACAATGTCGGCAAGGCGACATGGACACAGTCGCTGATGGCACTCGGCAAAAGCGGTCGACTCGTCACGTGTGGCGCCACATCAGGTCCGGTGGTCGAAACCGACGTGCGGCGGCTGTTCTGGAACCAGTGGAACATTCTCGGCTCCACGATGGGGAACGACACGGAGTTCGATGCGATCGTCGCCGAGCTGCGCGCGGGACGTTTGCTGCCGGTGGTGGACAGCGTGTGGCCGCTGGAGCAGGGGGGCAGAGCATACGAACGCCTGGCGTCGGGATCGCAGTTCGGCAAAGTGGTGATCGGCATTGCCTGAGCCTTGCACGGGGAAGACATGACGGACCTGGCGACCTACAGCTCCGAGGAGGAGCGGGAGATCCGGGCGCGGTTCCAGGCTGGCGAGCCTGCCACGTGCCCCCGTGACGGAGCGCGCCTCACCGTACGCAGCATCGGCGGCGGCTCATTCGGCCTCGGGTACGCCAGGCGCCGACAGTGGCTGCTCTGTCCCACGTGCCGTCGAAGCGTCATCTTCGATCGTGAGCGCGGGACAAGAACCTGATCCGACGGGCCAATGATCTCCA
Source organism: Gemmatimonadaceae bacterium (assembly GCA_035758925.1). Classification (GTDB taxonomy): domain Bacteria; phylum Gemmatimonadota; class Gemmatimonadetes; order Gemmatimonadales; family Gemmatimonadaceae; genus DASPMP01. The sequence goes on along the minus strand of DASTVV010000042.1, from coordinate 38,310 downwards.
CCTTGCAGGAACCCGAGCGACTGAGCTTTCTCGATCGGCTCCGGTCCAGCTTCAACGAGGTGTTCGGTGAGCTGATTCCCGCGCTGCTTGGCGCGCTGATCATCGTCTTCGCTGGCTATCTGTTGGCGAAGGTCCTCGAGCGGCTGACCGATCGCTTTCTGCGCCGCATCAAGCTGAACAGGGCGCTCGAGCGAGGTGGGGTGATGCAGGCGGTGGAGCGCTCCGGCGCGCACCTCAATCCGTCGCGCGTGATCAGCAATCTGGTCTTTTGGCTCGTCATGTTCGCCGTCATCCTCGTGGCGGCGAACGCCCTCGGGCTCGAATCTCTCGCCAGTGTGTTCGGCGAGCTCGTCAGCTACATCCCGAGCGTCATCGCCGCGATCGTCATCATCCTCGTCGGCATCGTCCTGGGACAGTTTGTCGGTGGACTCATTGCCGCCAGCGCGGGCGCGCTGCACGGCGGGCGCGCGCTGGCGCGGGTGGGGAGCGGTGGTGTCATCCTGCTGGCTGTCTTCATGGCGCTGCAGGAGCTGGGCATCGCGACCGACATCGTCACCACCGCGTTCGCGATCCTGTTTGGAGCCATCGCGCTCGCTCTGGCGCTCGCGTTCGGACTTGGCAACCGCGAGCTCGCCGGCGAGATCACGCGCGAGTGGTACGCGCGCTATCGCAAGGAAAGGGATGACGCGATGGCGCGCGAAGCCGAGGAAGAGATGGATGACAACGAGGATGAAGCGGACGACCGTTCAGCGCCCCGTCCTCCGACCACGGAGTCGTAGCGCGTCAGGCAACCTGGCGGCGTAAAGCGGCGCCAAGCGCACAGAGCAGGGCAGTGCCGGCGAGAGCGATGCCCCAGAGCACTCCTCCGAGCGGCTGTCCGGGGCCGCGATCCTGCGGCTCGTACACGCGGCCACTCCAGGCATGGGCCCAGCTGCCAATGTCGGCCCCGGCTTCAGCGGAAAACGCCTCTGGAAACGGCCGCTCGGACTGCCAGACGCGACGAAACCTGTCCGGCCCGAGCGTCCGAACCATCTCTGCCAGAATGGTCTCCTCTCGGGGCCCCAGTTCCTCGATCGTGTTCCACCACCAGTAGTAGTTCCGGTCGCCAACGTCCAGGCTCTTGCGCGGTGAGACGATGTTGCCGGCCCATACTCGTGCGCCGCGCGCAATTCGTCGGTTGTGTCCGGGTCCCTGAACGACGGCACTGTCGCAGGCGGAAGTCGATCCCGCCGCGCACGAAAACCCACGCAGGCTCATCGCCCAACGCAACTCCCAATCGGAAAAGGGCAAGCCGGCCAACAGGCCGTATTCCCATGTCCAGCGCGAGGACCATCGCGGAGCGCTCGACTGCCAATTCGCTGCCGTGCCCATGGACCAGCCACGTGCCTGCAGCCACGCCTCGGCTCCGGCACCCGGCGACCCGAACCACTCGTAGAAGCCGCACGGCCCCAGCAGGCGCGAAAGCGCAAAATCTCCCAGCAAGGGTGCATAGAGGCTTCGTCTTCCAACCGAGGCGTTGAACACCTTGGCTCGAGCGATGACCAGGCAACGATCACTGGAGTTCGGGCGCGGCAGCACGTAATCCGCCCGCATCACGCCATTGAACCCACCCATCCGGCCAATTCCATGAACCGTCGACGTCGTATCGATCAGGAAAACGAGATCGACTGGAACCCGCGCCTCTTCAGGTCGAGAAGTCCTCGTCCGCTGCACCATCTGGTCGATCACCTGATGCAAATGGCTGGAGACGTTCGCGCCCACGAACACACGCGATCCTGTCCCGGGCGCAGCGCCGATGGACCGACGCACGGAGTCAACGATGCGAAGCAGACGCAGGCGCTCGACCGCTTGGCCCAGGTGCTCGGCGGCGAGATTCTCTCGTTCGCGCACGCCGTTGGGCACCCTGTTGCTGCGCGGCACGGCGGGTTCGCGGAGAACCAGCGACACCGCCACGCCACAGAGAACGACGGCCAACGCCACCCAGCGGCCTGGGGTTATCTCCATCTGGAGCTCCGCGCTGCCAGGCTGCCACAGACGAGAATCCAGCCAAGGGCAGCGCCGGCGATGCTGAAGGACATGTTGTCCGGCGGCTGCATCGTATTGCGTGCGCGAGACGACCAAATGGACAGCAGCGAGTCGGCTGGAATACCCGCCGCGGCAGAGAGTCGCCGCTCGACACTGCCCTCGGTCATCAGCAGGCGTTCCATGGCGTTCGCGCCACCCACGGTCAACGCCAGCTGCACCAGGTTCCTGCGTTGCACGTTCGAGATCGGTTGTGGGAGCACGGCGCTCCGCAGCAGGGACAGGCACGCCGTGTCGGCGCCACGGAGACAACTCTCGACCGCAACGTCCGCGACGCGCCCCCTGTATCGGCGGCCGGACCCCTCTACCAGGGCGCGCCGATCAGCTGAGTCGAACAGATCCGCAGCCGGGTCAGCAGTCGCCGCAACTCCGAACGCGAGCCGGCAAGCGGGGACGTTGCCGACATAACACCGTCGTGCCACGGCGGCCCTCGATGATAGCAGTTCCACGCGCGCGCGCGGCCACTCGGCTTGATCTGCGGTGTCGTGCGGCAAGACCGCCGTCAGCCAGGCCATCAAAGTCGCATCACTCGATCGAGAGAGTGACCGCAGCATCGCAGTGCGGATTGCGATAGCGACGAGATCCACCTGCGGCGCAACGACCTGGGAGGACTGCATCGTTCCGTCGGCCGCGATCTCGCCGACGAGGACGAACGTCGTATCGTGGTTCGCGACGTCGTTCACCAATTCATCGCGTACCACGTAGGCGACGCGCGACAATGTGTCGAGCGCTCGGCCGAACTGGGGAAGCAACGAAGCCAGTGCCAGACGGGCGGCCGGCAGCGCATAACCTCGGGCCCAGGGAGAAACCTTGAATCGCACCGGGCCGACGCTCAGGGAATCGAGCGCGCGCACGCGATTGGCGCTGATGGAATCGTGGGACCGCCGCAGAGCTCTGGCGTGGCTCAGCGTTGCGTGCAGCGTGTCGACGCGCCGCTCGTAGGCCTGAATGTCCTGAGCTCGGACTGTCCCGGAACCGCACACGATGGCAATCGCGACCAGGACGCGCAACGCGATTCGCCTAGACATCAATGAGCATCCAGCGACCAGAGAATACGGAAAGCAGGCCGGGGCGGGCGAAGACGAAGTCGCCAAGGCGACTCAGGAGATTGAACTCCACGTTCACCAGGGAGAGGATGAACTGGACAAACAGCAGAAAGGCAAACGAGCCAAGGACGACCGCGGCAGTCCGCGTCGTTCCCGAGCCGATTGCAAAAAAGATCGCGTAGGACACGAGACCCGCGAGCGCAAAACGGACGGAGAGCGCGATCGGGAAGGCATGCAGTCCCTGCGGGATCGCGCCGCTCATCGCGACGATGAGGCTACCGACCAGCACCGCGATCGTGATTGGAGCGAGGAACAACGCTCCCGCACCGAAGCGGAGCATGACGTAGCGCACCCTGCTGACCGGCAGCGACAGAGCGTAGACGTGGCGACCCTGGTGATCGTGCCCCCACGCGGCCAGCGCAATGAGCAGACCCGAGCCGGCGGCGAGCAACGCGTATCCGATTCCCCAGTTTTGCATCCGCGCGATGAATTCCTGCGGCGTCGCGGTTTCGTGCGCCGACTGGAGAGAGGCGATGGGAAGAGCGAATCCCACGACCGCCGCGAGCAACGCGGTTGTGCGGGTCCACTTCCATTGTGTGGCAGCGATGGCTTGAAACATTCGATCTCCTAGCTCGCGCGATCGCGAGCCGAACGCAGCATTTCGACGAAGCCTTCTTCGAGGTCGAGATCGACCACCTCGCGCACGGACGCTCCGACCGACGCGAGGTACTCGTGCATTCCAGGCGCCCAGCCTTGCACGAGCCATTGCTCCATGGACCCGTGATTCCGCTCACGCGACAGGATCGTGAACGGAGTGGGCCCCAGGTGGTCTGGAGCCGCGGCCACGCGGAGCCGTTTGAGGCCGTTCTTGAATTCCGGCATGGGCAGCTCGGCTACCAGCCGACCGCGATCCATCAGCCCAACCCAGTCGCAGATTCGCTCCAGCTCATGCACCAGGTGACTCGAGATCAGGACGGTGGCGGCGGAATCATTCACGTACTGGAGCACGGCCGCGAGGATGTCGCGCCGCACGACGGGATCGAGGCCGTCCGTGGGTTCGTCGAGGACGAGCAGCTCCGGACGCTGGGCAAGCGCGAGTAACATCAACAGCTTGCCGGATTCGCCCTTTGACAGCGATCCAACGCGCTGGGCAGCGCTCAGGCCGAATTGACTCAGCAATTCGTCCGCCCAGGTCTGATCCCACGTCTGGTAAAACGAGCGATGCAAGCGCATCGCTTCCTGGACGGTGAGGCTCGGGTAGACGTGCGGTCGCTCAGGCACATACCCAGTGCGCGCCAGCACTGACGCATATGCGGCGGGCATCGGGCGCCCGAGTACCGTTATGTGGCCGGACTGCGGGCGAAGCAATCCGAGCAACAGGCGGATCGTCGTGGTCTTGCCGGCGCCGTTCGGGCCGAGAAAGCCGTACACCGACCGATGCGGCACGTGCATGTCCAACTGACTCACCGCGAACGAGCGCTTGAGGCGTAGGTGCACGTCCCTGGTTTCGATGGCCAGCGTCATCGCGCTGCTCCCGATGCGAGCTCCTGTTCCATGGCGGAGCGCAGCTCGTCCGCGGTGATGCCCATGCTACCGGCCTGAGCAAGCAGATCCCGAACGAGTCGAAATGCCTCCTGCTGACGGTCCTTGTCCCGACGTTCGGCCGCGACCGCCTGGACGAATGTCCCCGCACCGTGTCGAGTGCTCACGAGCCCCTCCACTTCGAGCTCGCGGTAGGCCTGCACGACTGTCGCGGGGTTGATGCGAAGCTGGCTGGACAGCTGGCGAACTGAAGGCAGGCCGTCGCCAGCCGCCAGGTCTCCCGCGGCAATCGCGACCCGCAGCCGCGAGGCGATTTGGGCGTACAAGGGCGTGGGACTCCGTGGATTGACGTGATCGAACATTGCCTGACAGACTCGACTGTACTGGTGTTGCAACACAGTAGGATTGTGAAGCGGGCTTGTCAATAACGAATTCACGGGACATCTCACAAATGTGAGGATACCGGCATTTGTCGACGCGGCGTAAACGCTGTCCTGATAATCTCTTAGCCTTGAATCGCCGGTTGATTGCGGACCCCAAAACGGCTATCCTTCATGGTCCTTCTGACCGCCCTCCCGACGCACGGACACCGGCAGGTTTATGACTGCACCGAACAATCGCGAACGCATTCTCCCTCGCCTCATCGACGACGAGATCAAAGAGTCGTTCATCAACTATTCGATGAGCGTGATCGTCTCGCGCGCCCTTCCGGACGTGCGTGACGGGCTGAAGCCGGTACACCGGCGCGTGCTCTACGCGATGAACGAGCTGGGGTTGGTTCCCGGCAGACCGTACAAGAAGTCAGCGACCGTCGTCGGCGACGTGCTCGGCAAATACCACCCCCATGGCGACGTGAGCGTGTACGACGCGCTCGTGCGCATGGTGCAGGATTTTTCGCTGCGCTATCCGCTCATCGACGGGCAGGGCAACTTCGGCTCTGTCGAGGGCGACCCCGCGGCAGCATATCGGTACACGGAAGCGCGCCTCACGGCGCTCGCGATGGAGATGCTCGCGGACATCGACAAGAACACCGTCGACTTTGTCCCGAACTTCGATGACCGGCTCCAGGAACCCAGTGTCCTGCCGAGCGGGATCCCGAATCTCATCGTCAACGGGTCGAGCGGTATCGCGGTCGGTATGGCGACGAACATCCCGCCACACAACCTGCGTGAAGTCGTCAATGCGATTCTGCTGCTGATCGACGATCCGGAGGCCTCGGTCGCCGACATCCGCAAACTGGTGAAGGGTCCGGATTTCCCGACGGCCGGCTTCATCTACGGACGTCAGGGCATCAAGGACTATCAGGAGACGGGACGCGGCAAGATCGTGATGCGGGCGCGCGCGGTCATCGAGGAGTTGAAGAACGGAAAGTCGCAGATCGTCGTCACGGAGATTCCCTACCAGGTCAACAGTGCGAAGCTCCTCGAAGACATCGCGCAGCTCGTCCGCGACAAGAAGCTGGACGGCATCAGCGACCTGCGGAACGAGTCCGACCGCGACGGGTTGCGCATCGTCATCGAGCTGAGACGCGACGCCATTCCGCGCGTGGTGCTCAATCAGTTGTACAAGCACACGGCGATGCAGTCCACGTTCGGCGTCATCATGCTCGCGCTGGTGCCGGATGCCCAGACGGGCCGCCTAGTGCCGAAGGTGATGCCGCTGAAGGAGGTGCTCGAGCACTACATCGCGCACCGCCACACGGTCATCGTGCGCCGCGCGCAGTACGAACTGGACAAGGCGCTGGAGCGCGAGCACATCCTCGAGGGCCTGAAGATCGCCGTCGACAACATCGACGAGGTCATCAGGGTAATCAAGAAGGCACAAGACCCGGCAGCAGCGAGTGGTCAGCTACAAAAACGCTTCAAGCTGTCCGAGCGTCAGGCCGAGGCGATCCTCAACATGCGCCTCGCCAAGCTCACGGGTCTCGAGATCGAGAAACTCGAGGCGGAGCTCAAGGAAGTCCGCGGCCAGATCAAGGAGCTGCGCGACCTGCTCGCCTCCAAGCCGAAGCGCATGAAGCTCATGAAGGAGGAGCTCACCGAGGCGGCCAGGAAGTTCGGCGATGAGCGGCGCTCCGAGATCACCAGCGACGAAGGCGAATTCACCGTCGAAGACCTGATCGCCGAGGAAGAGATGGTCGTCACCATCTCACACTCCGGCTACATCAAGCGGACGTCGGTCTCGGCGTACAAGCGCCAACGCCGCGGCGGAAAGGGCCTGAACGGACAGAATCTGAAGGACGAGGATTTTGTCGAGCACCTCTTCATCGCCTCGACGCACGACTACATCCTGTTCTTCACGGACGACGGCCGCTGCTTCTGGCTCAAGGTGCACGAGCTTCCACAGCTCGGCCGGGCCACGAAGGGCAAGCCGATCGTCAACATGATCAACGTCAGCGCCGAAACGAAGGTCTCGGCGATGGTGCCGGTGCGAGAGTTCCGGGAGGACCAGTTCCTCCTGTTCGCGACCAGGGATGGCACGGTCAAGAAGACCGCGCTGTCCGAGTACTCGAATCCGAGATCCACCGGCATCAAGGCGATCAAGATCGAGAATGGGGACGAGCTGATCGACGTTCAGATTACGAGCGGCACGAACGACATCGTGCTTGCGACGCGTCACGGCCTGTCGATTCGCTTCCACGAGCAGGATGTTCGCGTCATGGGGCGCGACACGACCGGCGTGAAGGGCATCGAGCTGGCCGACAAGGACGAGCTGATCGGCATGGTCGTGATCAAGCGCGACGCCAATCTGCTGGTGGTCACCGAACGCGGGATGGGCAAGTGCTCGCCGATCGACGACTACCGCGTGCAGAAGCGCGGCGGCAAGGGCATCATCACCGTCCACCGCACCGAGAAGACCGGCGACGCCGTTTCGATCAAGGAAGTGCTTCCGGACGACGAGCTGATGGTCATCACCAAGAACGGCATGGTGATCCGGATGCCGGTGAAGGGCATTCGCGTTTCGGGCCGCAACACGCAGGGTGTTCGCCTCGTGAACCTCGACGAGACAGACTGCGTGAACGACGTGGCTCGTGTGGTGCCGGACGACGAGGGCGAGGAAGGCGAAGAAGCCCTCGAGCCGGTGGGCGCGGAGCCGGACGAAGAGTAAAGGTCCTCAGGCTCAGCCCGTACTCCGCACTGCGTTCTCGGCGGCCCGCGTGATTGTCAAGTCACGCGGGCGGTGCGTCCTCGGCAGGACGAGCGTGGAGCGAACGCTTTACCGTTCATGGGCCAAATGATACCTTAGGCCACTCGACCGTACACCGTCGCGCAAGCGATGTGATGACCTCTCCGTCTCCCGCCTCTCTCCAGCCCCCGCGCACGTCACCATCGGTGTTTTCGCCTATGGTGGAGGGGCCATCGTTTGAGACTGGACGCGAACCGCCGCTCGAAGTCCGCGACGAGCTCCTGCGCGACCGGGCAGAGCTGCAGCGGGAGGTCATACTCTGGCAGCGGTGGCTGCGCTATCTCGCTCTGCCTGTGATGATTGGCGGCGCCCTGATGCTGGCGCCGGACCCTCGGCGTGTGGATGTGCTATCGCTGTTGTCCGTAGCCGTCGTCTATGTGGCGGCGGTGTTCGTGACTGCCTGGGCGGTCCAGCGTTGGCCATCGCAGGCGCCGCGGACGTGGCTGCCAGCCCTCCTGTTGACCACCGACCTCGTGATGGTTGGCGCGATCGTCGTGATCACGAGAATTCCGCTCGCCGGGCCGCGTTTTCTGGTCATGGCGCTGCTCTCGGTCGCGCTCGCGGCATTCTATTTCGGCAGCCCGCTGGCGACGTTCGCGATGCTGCTGTCGGCGGGCATCTACCTGCTGATCGCGAGGCTGACACCAACGCTTCTCTCCGCCACTCGACCAGTGAACGACCTGGCGGAGATCTCACTGTTTGCGCTCGTCGGCGGCCTGCTCACCTATGCCCTCGGCAGTTTCCGGGCGCGCATGAACACGCTTCGCCTGTACTGCAAGCTGCTGGAGGAAGGCGATCTCACGAGCGGGATCGAGCTTGCCGCCGCCAGGTTTCCCGATGACGTCACACTTCTCGCCCGAAGCTTCGAGGCGATGCGTAGTGGTTTGGCGGGCCAGATTGGAACTGACACGCTCACGGGATGCCTGAATCGCCGCGCGCTCGAGAAACGGCTGAAGTCCGACTGGCGGTTGGCAAAGCGACGGGGTACCCACCTGGCGCTCGCCGCGATCGATCTCGACCACTTCAAACAGATCAACGACACCCGCGGCCATCCCGTGGGAGACATCGTCCTGCAGCAGCTGGCCGGGATCATGAAGTCCACTGCCCGCGACACGGACGCCGTCGCGCGCTTTGGCGGCGACGAGTTTGTGATCCTGCTGCCGGATACCGGTTGGCAGGGTGCGCTGACCTTCGCCGAACGCCTGCGTCGTCGCGTGGACGACTTCACATTCGGCCCGCCCGGTTCGCCCATGACGGTCACGATCTCGGTCGGTGTCGCCCTGGCACGGGGGACCGACCCGATATTGCCGGAAGACCTGCTCAAGGAGGCGGATCGGTCTCTGTATAGAGCGAAACAACAGGGCCGGAACCGCGTTTTTGCTTAGCTTTCAGTCGTGACTACAACCGCATTCGATCTCGTCACCGCCGCCGACGTCGACGCGGCGGCCAGCACGCTCGACGGCGTTGCCGTCCACACACCGCTGCTGCCGGCGTCGTTCCTGGGCGACGGCCTGTGGCTCAAGCCCGAGATGCTGCAGCGCGGCGGTGCGTTCAAGCTGCGCGGCGCGTACAATTTTCTCAGCCGGCTGGATCCCGCCGCTCGCCAGCGCGGTGTCGTCGCGCCATCGTCCGGGAATCACGCGCAGGCCGTGGCGCTCGCGGCCAAGCTGCTCGGCGCGCCAGCGATCGTCGTCATGCCGACGACGGTCACCGCGGCAAAACGAGCGGGCGCCGAGCGTCTGGGTGCACGTGTGGAGCTTGCCGGAACTACGACCGCCGATCGGATGGAACGCGCGATGGAGATCTCGCGCGATGAAGGCGCCACACTCGTGCCACCCTACGACGACCCGCTGATCATTGCGGGACAAGGCACGGTTGGGCTGGAGATCGTGCGCGACCTGCCGGACGTTGCCACGGTGCTGGTGCCGGTGGGAGGTGGCGGCCTGAGTGCTGGTGTGGCCGCCGCCGTGAAGTTGCACAAGCCGAAGGCCCGTGTGATCGGCGTGGAACCCGTTGGGGCACCGAAGCTGTCGCGCGCGCGAAATGCCGGCACACCGGTTCGCCTCGACAAGACGTCGAGCATTGCGGACGGGCTCCTCGCGGTGGAGATCGGACATCTCACCTTCGCACATCATCAGCGCTACATCGATGACGTGGTGCTGGTGGATGACGCCGCCATGCGCAGAGCGATGCGGGCGCTGCTCGATCGATCCAAGCTCGTTTCAGAGCCGAGCGGCGCGATCACCGTCGCCGCCGTCATGGAGGGTCTCGTGAAGCCGACAACGCCGGCCGTGATGGTGCTGAGCGGCGGCAACATCGAATGGGACGGCTTGTCCGCGACGATGGGATGAGCTCGGCCTCGCACGTCGTCATCGCGGACGAAGATTCGCGGCAGGCGGGCGTGCTCTCCTGGGTGCTGCGCGAGCGCGGCTACGATGTGTCAGCGGTGCGTGGCGATGCGCTCGAAGAGTTGCTGCGCGTGAGACCGACGGACCTGGTATTACTCAGCGTCAACGGGCGCACCTCCGCCGTTGACGACCTGCTGAAGCGGGTGCGATCCGACCGCGATACGGGTGACGTGCCGGTAATCATCGCCGGCGTCGCTGATCCCGATCATGCCGCGGCGGTCCTGCGGAACGGCGCCGACGACTGGTTGCCGAAGCCGCTGCAGATCACCGATCTCCTGGCGCGAGTCGCGGCGTTGTTGAAGGGTCGTGCGGAGCTGCGCGACGTTCGACTGTCGCTCATGCGGCGACAGGAGGAGCTGCAGCGGGCACATTACGATCTGGCGACCGCCCGCCAGCTGGTGGAGATCCTCAATGAGGTGACGGCCGACCTCACGGCGGCCGAGATCTATCGCGTGCTCGCGCGGCGCGTGGCGCGCGCGCTCGAGGTACGTCACTGCTCGGTGGTGCTCACCACCACCGGAGAGGCCACAGGGACGGTGGTCGCGACACTCGACGACTCATCGGTCAGGGACCTGCAGGTGGAAATCGACCGCTACCCGGAACTTCAGACCGCGTTGAAAACGAATCGCGCGGTGCTCGTCCCTGACGTGATGCAGAACCCGATGTTCGCGGAGGCCAGGGAGGCCTGGGGGCGCGAGTCCCGGACACCACCCGTGCGTTCCGTGCTTGCCATTCCGTTCGCACTGGATCGGAGGCGTTCCGGCGTGTTCTTCCTGCGGACCGAACGGGGCGAACGAGCGCTGAACGCCGAGGATTCGGACTTCGCCGAGGTCGTGATCCGTGCCGCCGTGGCAGCCATCAGACGAGCACAGGCTCTCGAGTCGACGCGCGAAGACAATCGCCGACTGGAAGAGCTGGCGACGACGGACTCGCTCACGCGACTGCTCAACCGCCGGGCGCTGCTCGAGCGACTCAGCGTCGAGCTCGACCGCGCACGCCGATTCCGCCAACACCTGTCGCTACTGATGGTCGACATCGACCATTTCAAGGCCATCAACGACCAGCACGGTCACCTGGTGGGCGACACCATTCTGAGGGAACTGGGCATCGTGCTGGCGGGCGCCGTCCGGACGGTGGACGTCGTTGCCCGGTACGGCGGCGAGGAATTCGTCGTCATCGTGCCGGAAACGGCATTGGAGGGCGCGGCAGTCTTCGGAGAACGCCTGCGCGAGCGCGTCGCGGAGCACCATTTCGACCTCGGCGCCGTGCCTAATTTCCATTTGACGTGTAGCGTGGGCGTTGCCACCTTTCCCAGTCCCCGCGTGGCTTCTCCCGAAGACCTTTTCGCCCGTGCGGACGAGGCACTTTATCGGGCCAAGTCCGGTGGCCGCAACCAGGTGCGAACCTGATGAATCGTTGTCCGACATGTGGAACGCAGTACGCTGACGATGCCAAGTTTTGCACGAAGGACGGGGCGCGGCTGATAGGGCGGGACGCACCCGCGGTGCGCCCCGAACTGATGGTGAGTGGACCGCGTTCGACCACTCAGGCGATGACCCGGGGTGAGCCGAAGCCGGCGCCAACCTACGCAAATCTGGCCGGGCAGGTCCTGGACAAGCGGTACAAGATCGAGCGCAAGCTCGGCGAAGGCGGAATGTCCTTCGTCTACCTCGCCACTGACATCGCGACGCAGGCGCAGTTTGCGATCAAGGTGCTGTCCGAAGCGCTCTCGCAGGACGCCAACGCCATGGCGCGTCTGCGGCGCGAGGCCGCGCTCGGCATGCGGTTGGCGCATCCCAACGTCTGCCACATCATGCGTCTGGGTGAGACAGAAGACCGGCTCGTCTATGTGGTCATGCCGTACGTCGACGGCGAAATCCTCGCCGATCGGAACAACCGCTTGGGGCACATCCCGCTGGCGGACACGGTGAAGTTCGTGAAGGACATGGCGGCGGGGCTTTCCGTGGCCCACGAGCTCAAGATCGTGCATCGCGATCTCAAGCCCGAGAACGTGATGATCTGCCGAGGCGCGGATTCGGAGTATGCCGTGGTAATGGACTTCGGCCTGGCGAAAGAACGCAAGGCCGAGGGCGAGCTTCAGAAACTGACCGCCACCGGCATCATCCTCGGGACCCCTGAGTTCATGAGCCCCGAACAGCTGCGCGGCAAGCCCCTCGATCCGCGGACCGACATCTATTCGCTCTCGTTGATGACCTACGAGATGCTGACGGGCAAGTTGCCGTTCCAGGGACGCACCCAGCAGGAGATGATGATCGCGCGACTTCGGAGCGATCCCGTGCCGATCCGCAAGATGCGTCCGGAGCTCGACATCCCGGAGGCTGTCGAGAAGGTCCTCCAGAAGGCGATGCAGCGAAACCCGGACGACCGGTTCCAGACGGCCGTCGAGTTTGCCGACGCATTCGCCGTGGCAGCCGGGGGCGTGCCAGCCGAGAGTGGTCTTCTGGGCAAGCTGTTCGGCCGATAAGCCACGACGTCGTAGTGCGCTGTCGATGAGGCGGACGAGTCTCGCCGCGATCGCCCTCCTGGTGCTCGCCCAATCACTTCCCGCGCAGTTGGGCTACTGGCCGGGAGATTCGTTGCTGGCGATCGGGCGCCTCGCGTCAGCCGAATCGGCGTACTATAGCGCCGTGCGCGTGCGCCCTCGCGATCCCGCGGCGCGTACTGCACTCGGCAAATACCTCGCGGCCCGTGGAGCAACGCGCGTGGGTGCCGTGCTGCTGGAAGAGGCCCGGTTTTTCGGCGGCGACTCCATCTCGCTTGCCCGCGCGCTCGTGCCGCTCTACGGGCGCCTCGGGGATTTCGCGGCTCTGGATACGCTCAAGCCCAACGTGCTGACGCCGGCGGAGCACCGCCGCGCCGCGTGGCTTCGGAACAAGCCGGCCCAGGCTGCGTTTCGGGACAGCGTCGTGCTGCGATATCAGCCTCTTGGCGACGGACGGGGACTCGGTACGGTCATCGTCGCCCTGCACCGAACGGAACATGCAGCGATCATCGATCCCCGCGTGTCCGGTCTGCAAGTGCCGGCCTCGATGCGGGGCGAGTTGCGGACGTTCACGAACGACACCAGCACGACCCTGGGAGTCGCGGACGCGATCCGCATCGGAGGCATCGTCTTCTCGAACGTGCCGGCGACGATCGCAGTCGATTCCAGCGACGTGGTTCGTGTCGGGCTGGACGTGGTCGCGCCGTACGCCCCGCGGTTCGATCCCGTCCACAGGCTCCTGGTTCTGCGGCGCGTCGAGCGGAGGTCGCCGCCGCCCGAAGGCACGCGTGTTCCCGCCCTGTTCGACGACAACGGCCTGCGTCTGCTGTTCGGCGATCGCTGGTACGCGAGCGCTGCGGCGATGCCCGCGATGCTGCTCTCCACGCGGTCCTGGACCTTCGACGCAAGGCGGGGAGATCTGGTTCTGGCTCCCTAGCGTCGGTTTTCGAGCTCCACCATCAGGCAGCGATCCTGCACGACGTCGATTCCCGCGCGCGCGAGGGTCTCTGCGGCCACGTCGTTGCGAATGCCGAGCTGGAACCAGACTGACTTCGGCTTCTTGGCGATGATGTCGTCCAGGTGAGCAGGGATGTCCCGCGCGCGGCGAAAGACGTTCACCATATCGACGTGACCCGGGACGTCGGACACTCGGCGGAACACCGGCTGTCCGAGAATCTCCTTCGCGTCGGGATAATAGACGGGGACGGGAACGACCGTCAGTCCGACGCGTTGAGTGAATTGCGGCACGTAATACGCGGGCTGCCACGGCTCCATCTTGATACCGAGCACAGCGATGCGCCGCGTCTCCAGGAGCAGCCTGGTGATGCCGTCTTCGTCCTGGATGAGATGTGACCGCCAGTCGTCGACCATCATTAGAATTTATCGGGCCCATTCCCTCGAATTCTCGTCCACTGATCTCATAAACAAACATGAAGATGCTGGTTCTTGGCGCCGGCCTGCAGGGTTCGGCGTGTGCCTATGATCTGCTCCAAAACCCCGACGTAACCGAGGTTCGGCTCGCGGACATCCGCGTCGGCAACCTGGAACCATTCCTCGCTCCGTACTCGGGCAAGCGTCTCATTCCGACGCTCCTGGACGTGCGCGACGTGGAAGCCGTACAGGGCGTCATGCGCGAGAGTGATGCCGTCATGAGCGCGCTGCCGTACTACTTCAATTACGACATGGCGGTCTGCGCCGTGGACGCGGGCGTGCATTTCTGTGACCTTGGCGGCAACACGGAGATCGTTTTCAAGCAGAAGACGCTGCACGATCGCGCGAAGGACGAGGAGGTCTCCGTCATTCCGGACTGCGGCCTCGCGCCCGGCATGGTGAACATCCTGGCAGAGTATGGGATCGCGCAGCTGGACCAGGTGGATGCCGTGCGAATCTACGTTGGCGGGCTGCCACAGAACCCCGAGCCGCCGCTCAACTACCAGATCGTGTACTCTCTTGAAGGTGTGCTGGACTACTACACGACCTTGTCGTGGGTACTGCGGGGCGGTAAGCGTACGCGTGTGAAGGCCCTTTCGGAGCGCGAGGCAGTCGAGTTTCCATCCCCGATCGGCACGCTCGAGGCGTTCCACACGGCCGGCGGCTTGTCCACCATGGCATTCCGCTACGAGGGCCGCGTCCCGACGATGGAGTACAAGACACTGCGGTATCCGGGTCACGCGGAGTTAATGGAGTCGATTCGCGAGCTCGGGTTGCTGGATCTCGAGGCGGTCGACGTCAAGGGGCACCGCGTCGTGCCGCGCGATGCGTTCATCGCGACCGTCGGGCCCAAGCTGCACAAACCGCACGGCCGCGACCTGGTTGCGCTTCGCGTCGTCGCGCAGGGAAGGAGCAAGGGGAAGCCGAAGACCGTGGGTTGGGAGCTGCTCGACTACTTCGACGAGAAGACCGGAATCAGCGCCATGGAGCGCACGACGGGCTTCTCACTGGCGATCACGGGGATGATGCAGGTACGCCAGCAGGTGTCCGGTGCCGGAGTGCTGACGCCTGATGAAGCGATGCCGCCGCAGGAGTACATCGCCGAGCTGGCGAAGCGGGGCGTCAGGATACGGGAGATCAGTTAACGACGGAATTGGAAATGGGTATGGGACTGGGCCCGCGAGAAAGTGTTTCTCGCGGGCCCAGTCCCATTCCCATTCCGCCGTTCCTCAGTCTCTATGGAAATTCGCCAACGTCGGGCCCATGCGATCCATGGCCGACTTGGCGCTCCAGCGGTCCGCTCCGTTGTAGATGAACGCGAAGGCCAACACTTCGCCGTTCAACGCGGTCACATAGCCGGCCAGGGAGATCACCGAGTTCGTCGTGCCGGTCTTCGCGTGCAAGTTGCCCTGTGCGGGGGTGGCGCGCATGCGCCGACGCAACAACTCGGATTCTCCCGCGACGGGCAACGACGCGTGGAACGTGGAGCCCCACGGTGCGTGATGCGCGTACGACAGCAACTGGACCATGGTGCGCGCTGTGAGCGAGTCCGCCTCGCTCAAACCGCTGCCGTCGGCCACGCGAATGTCATCCCGTCGCGCGCCTGTCTTGGCAACGAGGAACTCGCGCAGGGTCTCGAGTCCGTTCCGCGCCGTGCCCTGCTTGCCCGATTCGTGGGCGGCATCGCGAAAGAGCAGCTCGGCGAAGTGATTGATACTCTCGCGATTCATGTACGACACGATGTTCGCGAGCGGAAGGGAATGGAGCTCGGCGATGGCCACCGCATTGGCCGGAGCGACGCCCGCGCGCACGGTCCCATCCACTTTTACGCCGACCTGTTCCAACGACGCGAGGAGCGCTCCGGCGGCGAAGACGGGAGGTTCGTGCACCACGAGGCCATAGCGACGCGGCCCTGACTGCGCGCCGATCGTACCGCTCACCTGGATGCCGGCGCCATTGTAGCGTGCCAGGATGCGGCCGCCGCTCCCGCCGACGACCTTCACCGTGCTGGTGAGTGGAATCGCCGTGCTCGGGGGATCGAGCTCCACGAGCGCGTTGTTGTTGTCACCCGGACGGGTGACGACCCACACGACGTTCTCGTTGAGCGACAACGCGGATACCGGTGCAGCGTACGCGGACATCAGATAGCTGGACTTCCACCCGACCGGAATGCGCTCCGAGTCGAATGCACTTTCGTCCGCGATCACGTCGCCACCGATCCGCTCGACGCCGGCCGCGGCGATCTGCTTCGCGAGCACATCCATGGGTGACTCGCCCTGCCAGAAGCGGAGCGACAGCGTTGGATCACCGCCACCCTGGAGATACAGGTTGCCGATGACCTTGCCGCCGTTGTTGTCGGTGAGCGCCCGTGTCTCGAACGTGTGGTCCGGGCCGAACTTCTCGAGCGCCACCGCCGTCGTCATCAGCTTCATCGTCGATGCCGGCTTCAGCAGGCGATCCGGTTGTTCCGCGTACAGCGTGTCACCGCGCGTAACGGACATCACGAGGACGCCCCACTGACCGCTGCGCGTGCTCGAGTGGAGAATGCTTCCCAGGGTCTGGTTCAGCGCCTCCGCGCTGCGCGGCGAGGAGAACGCACTTCCCAGCGTCGCTGCGCGCGCGGTGCGAACCGGAGTTCGCTTGGGAGTGCGGCGGCTCGCGGGAGATTTCCGCTGCGTCGCGCCCGGCGTTGCCTCGGGGCCATCGCCCAGCGCTCGGACCGACGGTGAGACGGGCGACTCCGCGCTCTGCGTTTGGGCAGTGCGCGGCACCGCCAACCCCGGCAGCAAGACGAAAGCAACCAGCAGCGCGCGCCAGGAATCCGCGCAAGCGAATTGAGCCCGCATGCAAGTCAGCAAGGCAACTCGCGTTCCAGCATCCGGCGCGTCTATACCTTGAAAATGATGTTTCGCCGGTACAGCAGCGCGAGGATGGCGTACCAGAACAGCACGAACGCCAGTGCGAAGGCGAGCGACGCATTCACCGGCGAAAGCCACGAGGCAAATGCGCTCTGGTAGATCGCGGACTGCAGCGAGATGCGCTGACCGTGGTAGTCGACCTTGATGATCGAGTAGATGAGACGCGCCATGACCGCGGAACCGACGAACGCCACCATCGGATTCACGCCATAGATCACGAACGGCTTCGTCCACCAGCGCCAGTTCTGCAGGTCCACGAGCCACATGATCGTCGCGAGCGCGACGCATGCCATGCCCGCGGTGAACACCACGTAGGAGCCGGTCCAGAGGCTCTTGTTGATCGGGAACGACCAGTGCCACATGAGGCCGAGCATCATCGCAATCGCGCCGGCGGCGAACAGCCCGTTCAGACGCTCGACGAGCGGCCGACGCTGCGCAATCCAGCGGCCGGCGAGATTGCCACAGAGCGCCGTGCAGATGGCGCCGAGGGTTGATAGCGGACCTTCAGGATCCCAGGTCAGGGCGTTGATCCAGAGATGGTTGCCCAGACCGAAACGACTCCAATCGAGCAGCACCCGATCCCAGTACGCGGCCATCGTGGTTTCGGGCTTGTCGAGCAGCAAAGCGCCGATGGTTCCACCGGTGCCCGGGACGGGGAGTGCGGTCATGATCACCCAATACGCAAACAGGAGCGCCGCGTTGACGATCACCTGGGTGCGCACCGTCGCGCGTGTGGCGATCAACGCCGAAACGATGTACGCGATGCCGATTCGCTGGAGCACGCCCATGACGCGCCAGTGCAGCAGCCGGTCGACAATCCGCTCGAGGAACGTCGGATCGGCAATGCCCTGAACCGTTCCCCATGTAAAGAACGGAAAACCGTTGATGAGGAATCCGAAGAGGAAGATCAGCGCGCCGCGCTTGACGATCTGTCGCCGGATCGCCGCTTCGTCGTCGCCGCGTGCGCGTCGCGCGTCGATCGACAGCTGCGTCGTGATGCCGACGATGAAGAGAAAGAACGGAAAGACGAGATCCGTCGGTGTCCAGCCGTGCCAGGTAGCGTGCTCGAGTGGCGGATAGATGGCACTCCACGTTCCGGGGTCGTTCACCAGCAACATGCCGGCGACCGTGAGCCCGCGAAATACGTCGAGTGACAACAGGCGCTCGCGCGTATTCGGCGCGGCGGTGCCGCCGGTAGGTCCGGCTTTTCCGCGCGGGGTCTGTGCTTCGACCGGGGGAGTGAGCGTGGAGATCATGCGATTCTACCTTGCAAAAACAGAGCGGAGGGGCCTCTCTGGAAGACGCACCGAGCCGCGCGACGAAACGTCCAGCACGCTAGCCGCCGGCTGCGGGACTCCAGTCCACCTGTGCACTGGCTGCGGTGTCCTCCGCGCCACGCGCCTGCCACTTGAAGAAGATGACGCTGATCACAGCGAAAAGGACGAGACCGCCCGGAATCCACATGATGAGGCCGCCGAGCAACTGGTCCTCGAGTGGTGTCAGGCCGGCGATGCGCGGCGCGGCGGCGTAGGACGGGTAGAGCAGCGTGCCGCCATAGGTGATGTACACCGCGACGATCGACATCGGGATGCTCGTGAGAAACAGGTAGAGCATCTGCAGCGGATACGAGAGGCGCGGCAGCTCGGGGAGCGGGCTGAGGATTGGCCACCACAGCATGACCGCCGCGGCCATGAACATGAGGTGTTGCAGGATGTGAATGCTGTGGTGCGCCATCGCCGTGTTGTACATCGGCGGCAAATGCCAGCTGGCAAGCACGACGTTGAAAGTGACGAAGCACACGCCCGGACGCGTCAGATAGCGCGCCGCGCGTCCGACGAGTGGTGTGTGCAGGAGCGGACGCAGCATCCACCCGGGCGTACCGGCAATGAGCAGCGGCGGCACGAGCATGGTGAGCAACAGGTGCTGCACCATGTGCGCGCTGAACAGGTAATAGTCGCTGAGATCGTGGAGCCAGCCGTTGAGGCTGAGGAAGATCACGACGAGACCGGCGTAGAACAGTGAACGGCGGAGATGGGAGATCGGAGATGGGAGATGGGCGCGATCGGACTTTGGCGCGCCCACGTCCCATGTCCCATGTCCCATGTCCGCTGTACGAGCCCGCCACTCGTACAGGCCGGCGAGACACAGCAGTCCCGCGACGGTGGACCAATGCACCGTGAAGCTCGTCCAGCCGATGCTCGCTCCGACGTGCAGCAACATCGGCTGGAACCCGGGCGGCGTGATCACCACTGACGTCTCACTCCTTCTCCTACGCCCACCGTCACTTCTCGTTCCGTCAGCCGGCGTGGATCGAGAGGTGGCCGAAGAGGAACATCAGGATGATCAGCGTCACGATGGCGATCGCCAGCGGGCCCGTGAACAGGGCCCGGAAGAGCTTGTGGTCGTACTTGAGGTGCATGTAAAACATCACGACGATCGCGAACTTCACGGCCGACATGATCAGCAGCGTCGGAACGAAAAGCCGTGAAGCGACGAACACCGGGATGTAGTAGACCCAGACTTCGATCACCGTGATGACGGTGAGGATCAGCGCGACCCACTTGTAGGTGCCCCAGGAGGGATGCTCGTGCACCTCGCCCATTGCCTTGTGGTCCGAGTGGCTAGCGCCGTGCGCGTCGTGTGTGTCGTGAGGCATCGTCGCTTAGCGGATGAGGTAGACGAGTGTGAAGATCGCGATCCAGACCACGTCGACGAAGTGCCAGTACAGCGCCGAGATGTCGACGATCAGCGCGTCCTTGGGGCCCAGGCCGCGACGCATGTCGATCGCGAGCAGCGTCAGCAGCCAGAGCACCCCGACCGTTACGTGCGCGCCGTGGAATCCGGTGAGCGTGAAGAAGGACGACCCGAAGAGGTTCTGACGGATGGTCAGGCCTTCGTGCACGAACGAGGTGAACTCGTATGCCTGGAAGCCGAGAAACGTCGCGCCGAGGATCGCCGTCATCAGCAGCCAGAGCTTGGAGGAGGCGAGCGCGCGTCCCCACGCGCCGGTGCCCGCCCAGCCCGGCTTGTCCTTGTTCTCGACCGCGGCGAGCGCCAAGACCATGGCGAGCGACGACATCAGCAGAACGAACGTCGAGACGGACGTGATCGGGATGTTGAGGATCGGCTTGAGCGTCGTGGCGCACTGCGGCGGATTGCAGACCTCGTGCGGGAACGGTCCACTGACGCTCCGACCCTTGTACACCAGATACGTCGAGATCAGCGACGTGAAGAGCATGCACTCGGAGCCGATGAACGCCCAGATCGCGATCTTGCGATGATCGAGGCCGGTGGTCGTCGGCGGATGGCCGTGCGTCACGGCGGGGGCGTGGGCCGTGGTGGCCATTAGTGCTCGTCCTCCAGGGGCGTCAGCAGCCAGCTATACAGTGAGAACGTCATCAGTGTGGCGCAGGTGATGATACCGGCAATCGCGAGCGGGGTCTTGCCCAGGTGGATCAGGAGCATGCAGGCGAACATCAGCGTCATGAACAACGCGACGAACAACGGCTTGATCGACGGATTCGGCATCGGAATGCCGAGCTCCTTGGCCGTCGGAACCCGCTGATCGGAGATGGTGCGCGGGATGTCGGATGTGCCCGGAGCATGGTGCTCCCAGAGCGGATACCGAGACGTCACCGTGGGAATCGCGGCGAAATTGTAGTCCGGCGGTGGCGAGGGGATAGACCACTCGAGCGTCGGTCCACCCCACGGATCGTTGCCCGCACGGACGCCGCGGCGCATGCTGACCAGGACGTTGTAGGCACCGACGAGCACCGCCAATACCTGGATGTATGCGCCGAGGGAGCTCATGAGGTTGAGCGTCTCGAGTCCCTGGCCTGCGTCGTAGACCCACGTGCGGCGCGGCATGCCGAGCAGGCCGGACCAGTGCATCGGCATGAACGTCAGGTTCATGCCGACGAACGTGAGCCAGAAGTGCCACGTGCCGATCTTCTCGCTCAGCATGCGGCCCGTGAACTTCGGGAAGTAGTAGTACAGGCCGGCGAGCAGTCCCATCATGGAGCCGCCGAACAGCACGTAGTGGAAGTGCGCGACGATAAAGTAAGTATCCGTTTGCTGCAGGTCTGCCGGCGGTGACGCGTGCATCACGCCAGAGATGCCGCCAATCGTGAACAACGCCACGAGCGCGATGGCGAATTTCATCGCCGTCGTGAAGCGGATATCGCCGCCCCACATGGTGAAGATCCAGTTGAAGATCTTCACGCCGGTGGGAATGCCGATCAGCATCGTCGTGACCGCGAACAGCGTGTCCGCGATCGGGCCCATGCCGACGGCGAACATGTGGTGCGCCCACACGCCGAACCCGAGGAAGGCGATCAGCATGCCCGAGTAGACCATCACGGGATAGCCGAACAGCGGCTTGCGCGAGAACGTCGGCAGCACTTCGGACACGAGGCCGAAGGCCGGCAGGATCAGGATGTAGACCTCGGGATGCCCGAAGATCCAGAACAGGTGCTGCCAGAGCAGTGGATCGGCGCCGGCGGCCGCTTCGTAGAACTGCGTTCCGAAGAAGCGGTCGAACTGCAGGAAGACGAGCGCGATCGTGATGACGGGGAAGGCGAGCACCAGCAGGAACTGCACGATGAACGCCATCCACGTGAAGATCGGCATGCGCATGAAGTGCATGCCCGGCGCCCGCATGTTGATGATCGTCGTGATGAAGTTGAATCCCGCGGCGAGCGACGAGACGCCGAGGATCTGAAGGCCCAGCACCCAGAAGTCGATGTTCAGGCCGGGCGAGAACGTGCTCGTGAGGGGCGTGTACCCGAACCAGCCACCGTTCGGCGCCGCACCAACCAGCCACGACGCGTTCATGAACAGCGAACCGAAGAGGTACACCCAGTAGCTGAACGCGTTGAGGCGAGGGAACGCCACGTCGCGCGCGCCAATCTGCAGCGGAATCAGCAGGTTGAAGAACGCCGCGGACAGCGGCATGATGACCAGGAAGATCATCGTGGTGCCGTGCATCGTGAACAGCTGGTTGTACATCTCAGCCGATACGAAGCGGCCGTTGGGACCCTGCAGCTGGATGCGAATCACCAACGCTTCCAGCCCGCCAACGAGGAACCAGAGCAGCGCGGTGTAGAGGTACAGCGCACCGATGCGCTTGTGATCAACAGTTGTGAGCCAGCTCCAGATGCCACCTTCGTGCTCGTACCCCTTCTGGGCGGCGGCTGGGGCGGTTGCGGCAGTTGCCATTCTTCGAGTCTCCGGGGTGCCTACTTCAGAGCCTGCAGATACGCGACGACGTCGGCGATCTGCTGATCGGTGTAACCCACGGTCAAGGTCGTCTTCACGATGGGATCGTACTGACCCTTGCCCATCGTCGGCATCTGGATGCCGGGCTTCATCGCGCGCGCGTTCTTGATCCAGGCGAACAGGTGACGCGTATCGTTCGGGAACAACCCACCGCCGATGGTGAGGCGGCTGCCGACGTGCGTGAGGTCCGGCCCAACCTTCGAGACCATGCTTGGCACGCCCTTCACCGTATGGCAGCCGATGCACGCGCCGGTGGACACGAGCTGCATGCCACGCGCGGGATCGCCCTTGAGGGTCGTGTCGACCGCCAGCCCGGGCGGAATCGGCGTCTTCGGGATGGCGTGGTTGGGCATCTTGTCAGCCGGAAACGAAACGAATCCCGCTTGCACCGGTGCGGTTGGAGGGGGAACCGGCTGCGCTCCAGGCGCCGGAGCGACAGCAACCGGCGTGCGTGGAGCCGTGGCCGCGGCAGCGCCGGCAGTCCCTGGTGTCGTGGCGGGAGTCGCCGGCTGCGGATGGAAGACCGCCGACGACTGCTGATGCGCCACCCAGCTCGCGAACTGCTCCGGCGTCACCGTGAACGCGCGGAAGCGCATGTTCGCGTGCGAAATGCCACAGAACTCGGCGCAGTATCCGTTGAACGCGTCGTCGGTGGTGGAATCCGGCGTGAACCAGAGGTGGTTGGTGCGGTTGTTCACGAGATCGCGCTTGCCGCCCAACGCCGGAATCCAGAACGAGTGGATGACGTCATGCGTGCTGAGCGCGAAGTTCACCGTGCGTCCCAGCGGCAGGTACAGCTCATTGGCCGTCACCACGCCGTAGTCCGGGTAGCGGAACTCCCACCACCACTGATGGCCGACCACTTCGACGCGCAATGCGTCGGCGCGCGCGGCGCCCTGCGTCTTGAAGATGGTCTGCACCGTGGGCACCGCGATGATCGCCAGCACTACGGCGGGAATCGCGGTCCACAGAATCTCGAGCTTGGTGTTGCCGTGGGTCTGCTCGGGTTTGCGGGGGGAGCCCGGACGGCTTCTGTACTTGATCAGCGCCCAGACCAACATCACCTCCGTAAAGACGAAGACGATGGTGCCAAGCCAGATCAAGAGACTGAAGAGACTTCCGACGTCTCTGTTGAAGTCCGTTCGGTTGTGAAAGACTGAATTTGGGTTCTGCACGCACCCGGCGATGAGCGAGGCGAGTGCGACCGTCAGCGCGGCGCGGAACAGCCGGCGCGGGCGGGAATCAGCGGGCATGCGGTATCCTGTTACCGGCAGTTCTGAGCGTTGCCGCCGTGTGCCGGCGACAACGCTCGTTTTGATTGACCCGACAAGCACGGGCAAAGTATAGCGGGAACGGGGCAGCGGGAAGGCGTAATCCGCCCGACAGCGGAAGGTTACCCCGCCGCCTGCTTTTCGTCCTTCACCGCGTGCTTTGCGATGACCTGGGTGATGGCGATCTCCAGCTGCACCTTGATTGCCGCCATCCCCTCGCGCATCGTGCGCACACGCATCTGTTCGCTCGACCCACGCGTCATCTGCATGTTGATCGACGTCACCAGGTCCGAGATCATGCCGAACTGCCCCTTCAGCTTGGCGGCCAGCGTCGGAACCTGACGCTTGATGTTCTGGAGCACGTGGCCCGCCGGCTTGTTCTGCTTGACCGACAGGGCGTACTGCTCCACCAGCCCATGAATCCGCTGGTGAATCGTCACGCAGTCATCGATCGTGTTCATCTTGGCCTGCCCGGCACCATCGAGTCGCAGTCCAGCCATGGGTGATTCTACCTGACCCGTTCGAGCTTGGGATTCTCCCGCAGCCGGCGCCCGACGCGCGCCTGCGGCTTGCCGTCGACCATCACGACGTCCGACGTGAAGTGGAATTCGCCGCCGTACGCCGCCGAACCGATGCCATAGGCATCCACCGGCGCGGCTTCGTCCGCGAAATCCTGGACGCGCGCGGCATCGAACCCTCCAGAGACGACGATCTGTACGTCTCCGAAACCTTCCGCGTCCAGCGCGTTCCTCACGTTCCAGACGAGCTGCGGGTTCACGCCTGTCGGCCGAAAGCTGCCCTGCTGCGACAGCACCGAGCGGTCGACCATGTATTCTGACGTATCGAGGCGGACACCCCAGAGCCGATCTCCCAGCGCCCGTGCCACCTCGACCGAGGTCCGGGCGACGTCGTTCTCGTAATCGACCAGGGCAAGCAGCGGAATGCTTTCGTCCAGCTGCTTGGCAAGATGCCTCGTGGCTGCCACGGTGTCGCCGCCAAACGCGGCGATGAGGGCGGGCGGGATGGTGCCGGCTACCTTCGTGCCTCCAGTCGTGCCCCACAACGAGGCCTGCGCCTCCGTGGACACCTGCGTGGCGCCGCCGATCATCGCCGCGAACCCGTCGCCCGGTTGCATCATCCAGTGCTCGTCGCGCCCGCCCAGGAACAACACGGGCTTCGGCCGGGCCGTGTCCACGAGCTCGCGCACGTTGGTACACACGCGCGAGCGGTGCTCGAGCACACCGAGGATTACTGTCTCCAGATGGGCGAACGCCGCGTAGTCGCCCTCGATGGCAAGCACCGTGTCCCACGCCTCGATGAGGTCACCCTCATACAGGGCATTGACGGTGAGACCGTTCCAGTCCTCCACGCCGAGCTTGAGAATGGCAATCGCCTCGTCGATCCCGGAGAGCCAACCATCGCGCTTGGCGGAAAACTGGAGCGTCACACGGGGGTTCTTCCTGGCCGTCTTGAGCACCTGCGGAATCAGCGAGTAGTAGCGGTCGGAGTACTCGCCGGCTTTGATCGACTCCGCGGGCAGTTTGAAAACCGAAGGGTCCAGCCGTTTGCGACGGCGTGGACTCATCCTTTGCCGCCCCCCGGGCCCCCGCCTCGAGTGTCTGCCGCACTGCCGGGCACGCCGCCCGTCATGGCGTCCGGATTGAGCAGCTTGTCCAGCGACTCGCGCGACAGCATGCCACGCTCGAGCACCAACTCATAGACGCCACGGCCGCTCTCGAGCGCCTCCTTGGCGATCGCCGTCGCCTTCTCGTACCCGATCGCGGGCACGAGCGCGGTCACGATTCCGATCGACTGCTCGACGAAGAAGCGCATCCGCGGTGGATTGGCCGTGATGCCTTCGACGCAGCGCTGGCGCAGCACCACGCACGCGTTGCGCAGCGTCTCGATGCTGCGCAGCAAGCGGTACGCGATGACCGGCTCGAACACGTTGAGCTGGAGTTGGCCGGCCTCCGCCGCGAGCGTCACCGTCACGTCGCCCCCAATCACGTCGAAGCACACCTGGTTCACGACCTCCGGGATCACCGGATTCACCTTGCCCGGCATGATCGACGAGCCCGGTTGCCGCGGCGGAAGGTTGATCTCGCCCAACCCGGCTCGCGGACCGGAGCTCAGGAGGCGCAGGTCGTTGCAGATCTTGGAGAGCTTTACCGCGCAGCGCTTGAGAACGCCGGAGAGTTGCACGAACGCGCCGGTATCGGCCGTCGCCTCCACGAGGTCGGGTGCGGTGATCAGCGCCAGACCGGTGAGACGCGCCAGGTGCGACCGCACTGCCTCCGCGTACCCGCGCGGCGCGTTGATGCCCGTTCCGATTGCCGTGGCGCCCATGTTGATCTCGCGAATGAGCGCCTGCGCTTCGCTCAGACGTTCCACGTCCTCCAGCATCGTGTGGCCGAACGCCGTGAATTCCTGGCCGAGGGTCATCGGCACGGCGTCCTGAAGCTGGGTGCGGCCCATCTTCACGTACTGCGCGAACTCCTCGCCTTTGGAGAGAAAGGACGCCGCGAGCGCGGACATGGCCGTTCGCAACGCCTCGATGCTGATGTGCAGCGCGATTTTCACCGCGGTCGGATACACATCATTCGTCGACTGGCTCAGGTTGACGTGGCCGTTGGGATGCACGGTGTGGTATTCGCCGCGCGGTCGCCCCATCAGCTCCAGCGCGCGGTTCGCGATCACCTCGTTCGCGTTCATGTTCGTGGAGGTGCCCGCACCGCCCTGAATGGCGTCGACGAGAAAATGTTCATGGTGTCTGCCGTCACGGATCTCCTCAGCCGCCTTCACGATCACCTCCGCGATGGTCGGCTCCAGCAGTCCGAGGTCGGCGTTGGCCATCGCGGCGGACGCCTTCACGGTGGCCAGCGCCTCTACCAGCGTGGGAAACTCGCGGATGGCGACGCCCGTGATCGGGAAGTTCTCGAGTGCGCGAAGCGTCTGGATGCCGTACAGCGCGTCGTCCGGCACGTCGCGGTCGCCGAGGAGATCATGCTCGCGGCGGATGCGCGACCCGGTGAAGCCGACGGTGCGGCCCCGTCCAACGAGCGTCGCGTCCGTTGCGGCCAAACGCTGCGATATGGTGCGTGCCGCTCGGCCCACCAGCGCGGCGAACAGCTGCGGATGATCCTTGATCATCGTCTCCAGCTGATCGCCCGTGATCACGAACGCGTCCGTCGGCTGCACGGCGCGGGCGCTGGTTCCGTGGGCTGAGTCGTCGAGCAGCACTCCCTCGCCGACAGCTTCGCCCGCGCCGAGCGTTACGAGTCGGACCGGCCGGCCGTTCACGCTCTTTTCGATCGCGACGGCGCCCGACATCAGGATCGCCATGAACTGGCGCGGCGCGCCTTCGGTGAACAGCACCGAGTCGACGTCGAACGTCTTGGCCTGCACCAGCTTCGCCAGCTGGTGAAGGAGGCTCTCGGTGATGCCTTCGAGGAACTGCGCCTTGCGCAGCTGGTCGCGTACGGTTGCCGACATGCGCCGCAAGGTATCAGTGACCGGCGGTCCCAGCGAGGGCGGTCGCGCGCGCTCGCCCACACTTGATCGGCGCCCATGCCCCGGGTATCTCACACCGTCCTCCCACGATAGGAGCCCTTGTGTCGTCCCTCACCCGTCGTGACTTTCTCGGTGCCGGCGCCGCGGCCGCAGCAGGATTCGCCATTCCTGATTTGGCGCAGGCCATGCCCGTCATTTCGGTGCGCGACAGGGCGGAGGTGCCGCGCACGTTCGCGGGGCGACCCGTGGTGATCTCGTCCACCAACGGATTTCGCAGCAAAGGCGCCGATGGGCGAACCGGCATCCAGCTCGCCTATGACATGATCGCCAAGGGATCCGACTGCATCGATGCGATCGTGGCTGGCGTTCAGATCGTGGAGCTGGATCCCACCGACAACACTGTTGGACTTGGTGGACTGCCCAACGAGGAGGGCGTGGTGCAGCTGGACGCCAGCTGCATGCACGGGCCCACCAAGCGGGCAGGATCCGTGGCCGCGCTGGAGGACATCGCAACGCCGGCGGCAGTCGCGAAGATGGTGATGGACCGGACGGATCACATCATGCTCGTTGGAGCCGGTGCGAAGCAGTTCGCGCTGGAGATGGGATTCAAGGAGCAGAACCTGCTCACCGAGGAGAGCCGCGAGGCGTGGCTCCGCTGGAAGTCGCGTCTCAATCCCAACGACAACTGGCTCGACCTGCCGAACGCGCGTCCGCGCCCCACGCCAACGCAGCGTCCCGCGTCGGGCACGACGCCGCCAGCGGAGCGCGACGAGCTGCTGCACGTGTTCCACGACGCGCAAGGCGTTCCTCACACGTACGGCACCATCAACATGAACGCGGTGGATGCCAACGGTGACATCAGCTCCGTCACCACGACGAGCGGACTCTCCTGGAAGCTCCCGGGGCGCATCGGAGACTCGCCGATCATCGGCGCCGGTCAGTACTGCGACAACGAAATCGGCGCGGCCGGGTCCACGGGTCGCGGCGAGGCGAACATCAAGGTGTGCGGCGCGTTCCTCGCGGTGGAGTTCATGCGGCAGGGCATGTCGCCCGAACAGGCGCTCATCAAGGTGATGGAGCGCGTGATCGCAATGACGGAGAAGCGGCTGCTGGACGACAAAGGCCGCCCCTATTTCGACCTCAACTACTATGCAGTGAACAAGAAGGGCGAGTATGCCAGCGCGTCGGCGTACGAGGGATCGACGTTTGCCGTCTGCGACGCGAACGGTCCGCGCATCGAGAAGTGCGCGTACCTCTTCAAGGGCGAAGTGCCACGCAAGACCGGCACGGATGCCGCCTATGTGAAGCCGTAAGCCCGTAGCCCCCGTAGCCCCCGTAGCCCCATACGCCGTTGATCGAAGCAGGCCGCTTTTTCGTGCCCGGCCCCACAGAGGTGCGGCCGGAAATCCTCGACGCGTTGCGTCGGCCCGTGATTTTCCATCGTAGTCCGCAGATGGAAGAGCTGATGCGGCGCGCGACGACGCGCCTGGGCAAGGTGTTCGGCACCCAGCGGCCCGTGCACGTGATCACCGGCTCCGGAACGGGTGCGATGGAGCTCGTGATCCGCGGGGGAACGATGCGCCGCCTACTCGCGGTGGTGAACGGCGATTTCGGCGAGCGGTTCGCGCGTATGGCCGAAGCCTGTGGGCGCAGCGTGGTGCGGCTGACGTGCGAGCCCGGAAGCGTCGTACCTCTCGATCAGGTGCGTGACGCGCTGCGCAAAGGCGGCTTCGACGCGGTGCTCGCGACGCACAACGAGACCGCGACTGGCGCGATTGCCGACATGGCCGGCATCGGCGCCGTGGTTCGCGAGCAGGGCGATTGTCTGCTGCTCATCGACGCCGTCTCGAGCGCCGGCGGCGCTCCCATCGCGCTCGATGCCTGGGGCGCCGATGCCGTCGTGTCGGCGTCGCAGAAGGCGCTCGCGCTGCCGCCGGGTCTCGCGTTCGCGGCCGTGTCCGATCGGCTGGTCGGGCGCGCGAAGACGCTCGAGAACCGCGGAGTGTATCTCGACGTGCTGCGCTACGAGGAGTTCACGGCCAAGGCACAGAGCCCGAGTACGCCGGCCGTGTCGCTCCTCTTCGCGCTCGACCGGCAGCTGGCCGACATCGAGGTCGAGACGCTGGACGCCAGGTTCGCTCGGCACGTCGCGATGCGCGATGCGTGCGTTGCCTGGGTGGAGCGGGCGGAGGCGGCGGCGCTTGGGGTGTCGCTGGTGGCGCGCCCCGAGAATCGTTCGCCGACGGTGACCTGCATCCGCACCAAAGAGCGCGTGGCCGTCCTGCAGCGGATGCGCGAGCAGGGCTACGAGCTTGGGGGCGGCCAGGCGCCGCTGACGCACACCTCGTTTCGCATCGGCCACATGGGCGATCACACCGTGGCGGGTGTCGAAGCGATGCTGGACGTGCTCGAGCGAGTATTGCGAACGCTGTGATCGGCCGGGATCCGATCGCTTGCGATCGGCGTCCTCGAACGATCGACGGCGCGGCCGGTCGTACGGAGGTTGTCGACGAGCCGCGAAAGACGGTCGGCGGATTTCGAAAGGGTCAGTGCCGCGGCGGCAACGTCTTCCGAGCGTGCGCTCTGCTGCGCGCTGGATGCGGCAACCTGCTGCATGGCGGCCGCGAACGACTCCGTACCCTGCGCCAGCTCGTCGAGCCGTGCGGTCATGTCGCCAACGAGGTTGTTCACCGCATCAGCCGTCTTTTCGACCACCGCGACCCACGGTTCCATGTCGAGCACGGCTCGCTCGATGTGCCCGAACGAATCCGAACCCTGACGTGTGGCGGCGCGAACCGCGCGTGCCGTCTCGACCGCGCGCGAGCTGCTTGCTCGCGACTGTTCCACCGCCCGCAGGATCTCGGCGACGACACTTCCAGTCTTCGCGGCGGCTTCCGACGAAAGCGCCGACAGACGACTGACCTCGTTCGCGACCACGGCGAAGCCTTCGCCGTGCTCGCCAGCGCGTGCGGCTTCCATCGCCGCGTTGAGCGACAACAGCTTCGACTGGCGCGCCAGGCGCTGCACCAGCGACACGAACGAGCGCACCTGCTCCGATGCCTGGCCAAGGCCGGCGGCGGCCGCGTCATTGAGCTCGATGTCCTTCGTGAGGTCGTCGAGTGCGCGCGAGCTTTCGTCCAGGCGCGCGCGGTTATCCACCGCAAGCTGCCGCAGACGCGTGTTGCGTTCGACGCCTTCGCGCGATCCGTCGCTCAACGACATCGCGTAGGCCAGGAGGTCACTCGACGACGCCGCAAGCGCCTGGATGCCGGTCGCCATGACTCCGGACTGGGCGCTGAGGTCGCTGGCGGTGCGGGCGATCTCGCCAGCACTCGCGGATGTTTTCTCGGAGCTGTCCGTGATCCCCATCGCCATCGACGCCGTCTCGTACGACACCTGCTGCAGCAGGCTGGCGATACTCGATAGATTATCTACCATCACGCCGATGGCCAGCGACAGGCGGTCTACCTCGTCGCCGGCTCCGGTCGAGAAAACCCGGACAGTCAGGTCGCCCGCTGCAACGGCCTCGGCCAGGTCAGCGATGTGTTTGGCGGGACGCGCGACCCGGTGTTCCAGGATGCGCGCCAGCGCGATCAAACCGGCCACCACCAGCCCCCAGCACGCCGCCGCCACGACGAAAGGCGCGACGTGCGCTGCCGTGCCCGACTGCGCGTCCAGCGTCAGGAGGGTCACCAGCCACGCGATGCTGCTGAACGCAGCTGCCGCGATGGCACTGCCGACGAGGACGGCGCGCGACCGGAACCGACTCGAGTCACCGCGAGCCGGCTGAGACTGGATGCTCGTACGGGAAAGGCTCATCGGATACATTCAGAATCGAACATGACTGACACCGCATCGGTGGCCGCCGACACCTACGACGCCACCTCGATCGAGCGCAAGTGGCAGGCGCGTTGGGAGCGCGACGGTACCAATCACACCGACGTGCAGGCCGGCGTACGACCGTACTACACGCTCATGATGTTCCCATATCCGTCGGCGGAAGGGTTGCACGTCGGCAACCTTTTCGCGTTCACAGGGAACGACATCCACGGACGATTCCAGCGCCAGCAAGGGCACACGGTCTTCGAGCCGTTCGGCTACGACGCCTTCGGGATTCACTCGGAGAACTACGCGCTCAAGATCGGCGTGAATCCCATGCAGCTCATTCCGCGCAACATCGACAACTTCCGGCGTCAGGTGAAACGCGCCGGGATCATGATCGACTGGCGCTACGAGCTGTCCACGACGGACCCGAGCTACTACAAGTGGACGCAATGGCTCTTCCTGCAGCTGTTCAAGCGCGGGCTGGCATACAAGAAGCGCGCGGCTGTGAACTGGTGCCCCGTCGACAAGACCGTGCTCGCGAACGAGCAGGTCATTGCAGGCGAGTGCGAACGCTGCGGCGCGAAGGTGGAGCAGCGCCTGCTGGAGCAGTGGTTTTTCCGCATCACGGATTACGCGGGACGCCTGCTGGAGAATCTCGACCGTCTGGACTGGTCCGAGAGCACCAAGGCCGCCCAACGGAACTGGATCGGGAGGTCCGAGGGCGCGGAGATCGTATTCCGGGTGCAGGACTACCTCGAGCTGGCTGGTGCGGCAACGGTCATTCCTGAGTCGACAGGCGAGCTGCCGGCTCCCGATCTCATCGACATTCGCGTCTTCACCACCAGGCCGGACACAATCTTCGGCGCGACATACCTCGTGCTGGCTCCCGAGCATCCGCTCGTCGACCGTCTGACGACGGATGACCAGCGGACCAGCGTCGCGGAGTATCGCGCGAGCGCCGCCAAGAAAGACATCGTCAGCCGCAAGGTCACGAAGGAAAAAACCGGCGTCTTCACCGGCGCGTACGCCATCAACCCGGCCACCAGCCAGCCGATTCCGATCTGGGTGGCGGACTATGTGCTGATGGAGTACGGGACGGGCGCCATCATGGCCGTGCCGGGCCACGACGAGCGGGACTTTTCGTTCGCGACCACCTTCGGGCTGCCGATCGTCCGAGTCGTGGCCGGACACGGCGAGAACGAGCACACGCCGCTCGCGGAGCCCTATGAGGACTCGGAGGATCCGGCGCGGCTGGTGAACTCGGGCCCGTTCAGCGGCTTGAAGGTCTCCGAGGCCAAACATGCCATCGTCGACTGGATCGAGGAGCACCAGCGCGGCCGCGGCGTGACGAACTACCGGCTTCACGACTGGTGCATCTCGCGTCAGCGGTACTGGGGTCCGCCGATCCCGATCATCTATTGCGACAAATGCGGCACCGTTCCGGTGCCGGAGACGGACCTGCCGGTCGAGCTGCCCGAAGTCGAGGACTTTCGCCCCGACGATTCCGGCGTGTCGCCGCTGGCGCGCGTGGAGAGCTGGTACCGCGTGAAGTGTCCGTCGTGCGGCGGGATGGGTCGTCGCGAGACCGACGTTTCCGACACGTTCCTGGACAGCTCCTGGTACTTCCTGCGTTACCCGAGCGTCGGCCGTGACGACGTCGCGTTCGACGCGGCGCTCACGGAGAAATGGTTGCCGGTCGACTCATACATCGGCGGCAACGAACATGCCGTGCTGCACATGCTGTATTCGCGCTTCATCACGATGGTATTGCACGACGCTGGCTTGGTCAGCTTCGACGAGCCGTTCATCCGGTTCCGCGCGCACGGGACCATCGTGCGCGACGGCGCGAAGATGTCCAAGAGTCGCGGCAACGTCGTCGTGCCAGACGAGTACATCGACCGGTGGGGCGCCGATTCGTTCCGAACCTACCTGATGTTCCTCGGCCCGTACGAGGAAGGCGGCGATTTTCAGGACAAAAGCATCTCGGGCGTGAAGCGTTTTCTCGATCGCCTGTGGTCGTCGGCGCTCGACTCGCGCCGCACCGGCAAGCCGGACGTTGCCGTGATGCGCAAACTGCACAAAACCATTCGCAAAGTCGGCGAAGACGTGCCGAAGTTGAGCTATAACACAGCGATCGCCGCCATGATGGAGTACATGAACGTGCTCCGCGCCGGTGAGCGCTCGCCGCATCGCGACGAAGTCGAGCCGCTCGTGCAGCTCGTCGCTCCCTTCGCGCCGCACATGGCGGAGGAGATCTGGGAGCGGTTCGGGCACAAGCGGAGCATCCTCGACAGCGGATGGCCGGAGTTCGATCCGGACCTCGCCGCGGACGAGCTCGTCACCATCGCGGTGCAGGTCGGCGGCAAGACACGCGGCACCGTTCAGGTGACGCCAGACGCAACTCAGGACGCAGCCGTTGCCGCCGCCCTGGCTGATCCGAACATCGCGCGCTTCGTCACGACGGACCCGTCACGCGTCGTGTACGTGAAGGGCAGGCTGCTAAACATCGTCGTCGCCGCCAAATAGGTCCCTATTCCCCGGCTGACAGCAGACAGCTGATGGCTGTCAGCCGAGGGCAATGTCACGACGGGCCTTCTTTCGATATAGCTGTGGGCTGACAGCTCTCAGCTGTCTGCTGTCAGCTGACCACTAGAATCGCGCCCCGAGCGTAATCGGGATCGTCACCGCTGGCTTGCCGTCAGTCAGCACGTAATGCAGCCGCACGTCCGCCATGCCGATGAAGAACGTGAGCGGCACCTCGATGCCGGCGCCGGCGTTGACGCCCGGCTTGGTGCCGCGATCGGTGAGGTGATAGACGCCGATGCCTCCAATAACGAAGGCGCTCGACGCCGCTCGAGGACTCCGCGCCAGCACGGCAGCACCGAACGACAGCATGTTCACGCTGCGCATCCCGGTGGGCGCTGCCGACTTCCGGTCATACCGTTGATACACGGCTTCCGCACGGAACGAGTAAGGTTGATCCGCAGCCGAGAAGTCCACGAGCCCCGAGAGCGTATAGCCCGCGGAATGCGTCGTGTTGAGCGTGCCGAGCGGAATGGCGATCCCGCCGCCGACGCCTCCCGAGGCGCCGATGGTTGGAGCGGAGGGCGGAACGGATTGTTGCTGGGCGCTGGCGGTTGATGCAAACGCGGCGACCGCCAGAAGTGCGAAGCACGTGAGTCGATGCATGATTCTGCCCTGCAGAATGGGGTTAGGAGAGTAGCCCACTGACCCATTCGCCGACGAAGTAGCCCGCAACAGCTACGCCCAGGCCGACGACGAACATGTCGAGGCCGGACCGGAAGAGACTCCGGCCCGTGAACACCGATCGAGCAGCTCCAACAATCCAGTGCGATAACATCGATAGGACGAACGAGACGAGGATCGCGGTCGTCCCCTGCCAGAAGAAGAAAGGGAACACGGGAATCAGGGCACCAATCGCCGTGGCGCTTCCCGTCACCCAGCCCTCCCGGAGCGGCGACATATGGGGATCGCCGATCCCGAGCTCCTCCTGAACCTTCTCGTCGAGCATTCGCTGCGGATCGGCCATCACCTGGGTAGCCAGGCGATGCGCCGATTCCGCATCCATGCCCTTGGTCTCGTAAATGAGCGCGAGCTCGTCACGCTCGACTTCGGGCATCAGCGCGATCTCGTCGCGCTCCATCTCGATTTCGTGCGCGTAGACTTCCTGTTCGCTCTTCGCGGCAAGAAATCCGCTGCTACCCATGGAGAGCGCATCCGCGATGAGACCCGCGACTCCGGCGACGATGACCGTATGGTGTTGCGAGGCCGCCGTCGCGCCGATGACGCCCGCGACCAGGCCAAAGTTCGCCGTCAGGCCGTCGTTGAAGCCGTACACGACGTTGCGCAGGAATCCGCCGGACTCCGTGCGATGCCAAGGCTCGCCGGTGCGCCCCGAGATCTTGTTGAGCGTCTCGGCATGCTGCGCGGACTCGCGGGCAAGCGTGAGTGATTCGCCCTTGCCTGCCACGCCAGCAGCGGTGGAGCGGTGCATGTCCAGGTAGCCTTTGACCTCGCGACCCTCCTCTGCCAGCAGCATGGGCAGCAGGAACCGCGGGCCGAACCGCTTCCCGAGAGTCGCGAGAACTCGCGTGCGTGCGCTGGGACGGTGCGGCGGAAGCCGCCGGCCATGCTGCGCGAGCAGTTTCTCCCAGATCTGGACGTGCTTGTCCTCCACTTCGGCCAACCGCTGATACAGCGACTTCTTGTGCGCATCCGGCTCGGCGGCGGCCAGCACGCGATACAGAAACGCGGCATCGGCCTCGTCCTGCCAATGATGCTCGAACGCGTGAAGATCGGGAGTGGCAGTGGAGTTGGGCACTACAGTGAAAATAAGGAGTGGATCCGAGAGGTGTGGGACCATTCGTGCCCGTTTTTTGGGTCCGAGGTGTGGGCGTGAGGTGTGTGTGGCACCTCACACTTTCCGAGCAACCCTGCACCACACACCGCAAACCACCCACCAGTTCCGGGAGTAAACCGTCGGGGTCTGCGCACGTGTCTCACCGGCAGAACTCCAACCGCACCTATGAGGTCCAGAATGCACAAGTTCCTTCTGGCGCTGACGGCTGTCGCCACAACCGGAATCGCGACCAACGCCGCGGCGCAGGAGCCGCGCCCGCGTTATCGGGTCGAGACGCCGCGCGCCTTTTCGTTCTCCTTCGATGACACCGAGAACCGCGCGGTCATCGGCATCACGACGTCTTCGGGCAGCGCGCGGGACACGCTCGGCGTTCTCGTGAGCTATGTCGCCCCTGCCAGTCCCGCCGAGAAAGCCGGCATCGAGGAAGGCAACCGGCTGGCGGCGATCAACGGTGTGAACCTGAAGCTCAATTCCGCCGACGTGGACGACTGGGAGATGTCGAGTGTGATGACGCGGCGAGTGACTCGCGAGCTCGGAAAGCTGAAGCCAGGCGATGACGTCGAGCTGCGAGTGTACGGCGGCGGTCAGACCCGCACCGTAAAGCTCAAGACGGTCGCCTTTGACAGCCTGTATCGCGGTACCACGCGCCGCTGGCGCGACGATGCGGACCAGCGCGCCGCCCTCGGTATCAGTCTTGGCGGAAGTGGCAGCAAGCGAGACACCCTCGGACTGCTGGTGTCCTGGGTGGACGACGACGGTCCAGCGCTCAAGGCTGGCCTCGAGGAAGGGAATCGCATCGCGGCGATCAACAACATCGACCTGCGGGTGGGCCGTGACGACGCCGGCGACGAGATGATCGCAAACGCGAAGGCCCAGCGTCTCACACGGGAGATGGAGAAGCTC
Organism: Gemmatimonadaceae bacterium; assembly: GCA_035758925.1. Taxonomy (GTDB): domain Bacteria; phylum Gemmatimonadota; class Gemmatimonadetes; order Gemmatimonadales; family Gemmatimonadaceae; genus DASPMP01. The sequence continues at coordinate 2,027 of DASTVV010000042.1, read as the reverse complement.
AAGCCGGGCGACGAAGTAGAGCTGCGCGTGTACGGCGATGGCCGGACGCGTACCGTGAAGGTGAAGACTGTTGCCGCGTCGACGCTCTCGCACTTCCGCGACGGCGCAACCATCACACTCCCGAGAATCGCGCCCATGGCTCCGATGCCGCCAATGCCGGTCATGCCGGGGCGGGTGCTTCGGATGTCGCGGGTTACGATTTAGCTCCCAACGGCGGAATGGGGGATGGGAATGGGAATCGGACCACCGAATGATTCGGTTTAGCTGCCCATTCCCATTCCCATTTCCCATCCCGCGGTTCAGGACCTAGAGGCTCGGCCCCAGCACGATCGCGTTCAGCACCAGGCGGTCGAGTGCATGCCACCAGGCGCGGAAGAGCGGCTCGTTCACGAAGAGCACCACGTGGCCTCCGCCCGTAGGTTCGTCGATGAGGAACGCGCTGTTGCGCAGCAGCCGCTCGGTGTTTTCCGGCCACACGAAACCGGCGCGGTGCAGCAGGCCGGTCTTCGGAAACACGCCGACGTTTGCGCCTTCCTTGGACAACGTGAGGAACGTGGATCCGTCGAGCATGACGGTGAGCCGCTGGTCCTCGTAGCCGCCGGTGAGCCAGCTGGTTCTGTCGAGCACCACGTCGAAATGCGAGCCAGGGAGCGGCGCTGGCTTGCCGCTGGTGGCCGATGGACTCGTCACGGCCAGAAGATCGTCGGACACCCGCTCCGAGGCCGTTTCGCGCCGGCGGGCGTTGGCGGCGATGGTGTCTGTCTTTGGCGCGGCTGTGCCGGTATCAGGCTTTGCGTCAGCCCCCACGGCTCGCGCGCTCGTCAGATTGACGTTTTCCTGCGCGGCCCAGGCGGAGGCACCCGCAAACGTGATGAGCGTGCCGCCGGAGCGGACCCAGTCGCGCAAGCGATCCGCTCCTTCCTTGCCGACCAGCCGCGACAGCGCACCGGAGTAGGCGTCCGGGATAATGATGACGTTGAAGCGCGACAGCTCGCCCGATCCGAGCCACTGTGTGGAAACCGGTGTGAAGGGAATGCCGTAGCGCTGTTCCAGGACGAACCACGCGGCGCCGTATGACGTCTGGCTGACCCCATCGTCGCCGACGAGCGCGATCGTCGGCAGCTTGAGATCCCAGACGGACTCGGAGCCGATGCCGAACTGGTCGCTCTCGGAAAACGCGCTGTTCACGCCGTAGACGTCGACGCCACTCTCTCGCGCCAGCTGCTCGATAATCGTGTGCAGGCTGGCGTCGTTTCTGCCGACGCGCACGATGTAGGTCCCGCGCGAAAAATGTCGGCCTCCGGCTTCGATCGGGCGCTCGGAAATGGCCACGCGATAGCCGCGCGCGAGCAGCTGATACGCCATGCGCGGAGCGCCGTTGCGCTGCGACGTGAAGACATAGGCGGAGCGCGCCGGACGCGCGCCCGCAACGCCGCCCAACGCCGCCGGCTCGTCCGGCCGCGCAACGCGCACGCTCGCCACGGGTCCCGCGTCCTCGGTCCAATACGCGTCCACTCCGAACGTGACCGGCAGCGACCACGCCGTGACGTCATAGAACTCGTAGCCCTCGCCGGCGACGTTCGTCCCGCGTCGGTAGTTGCGTTGGAACCGCTCCACCTGCATGCGGGCGAACGCGGTGTCCATCGACGGCGACGGCTCGAGCACCGAACGCGCCGCGCGGCCCTGTGGCTGTGCAAGGTCGATGATGTACGCGCCGGCGTCGAACCGCCGGCCACCGACCTGGTTGTCAGCGTAGGCATGCGCGCGCGTGGACGTGAACGCCTCGTTCGCGCGAGAGACCTCGACGCCGGAACGCAGCAGCGTGGCGATCAATGCCGCCGTGCGGGCCGGATCGCTTCCCGGGAGCAGCACGATCCGTTTCATCGTCGCGGTACGCCCTTCCTCGACGGCTTCGCGCCGGAATTTCACCCAGTCGCGGATTCGCTCGGCGCGCCTGAGGCCCGTGGTCTCGATGGTTGCCATGGCCGAGACGAAGTGCTTGGCGATGCCGTCGCGGAACGAGCAGA
>DASTVV010000036.1:0-37981 GCA_035758925.1 Gemmatimonadaceae bacterium | reverse complement strand
GCTCTGCGAGATCGTACAGCGTGACCAGCAGCGAGACCTTGATCAGGCTCGCCGTCCCGAACGTCGAGTCGCCGCGCAACGCCATTCGCTCGCCCGTGTCGAGGTTGTGCACCGCGTAGCCCGCGATTCCGCGGTGGGCGTTGACGAGTGAATCGAGTGTCCGGTGCAGTCGCGCGGTGTCCCCGCGCGCGAATGCGCCGTTGCCCTGTCCGGCCGCGACCGCGGGCAGTGTCGCCATCATGAGGGCCAGCGACCAGCGTCGCATCATTTCTCCTCGTCGAATTGCTCGGCCTTGAGGACCGAGACCACTTCGCGGTCACCCGCAGCGGGGTCCCACAGGACCACGACCTTCACGGTCTCTCCCGCGTACGCGTCGAAGGTCTTTCCTTCGCCCTTGCGAAGGCGGATCTCGTGGCCGTCCTCGAATCGAAGCGCCACGAGTGGATACTGCACGTTGACGTATTGGCGTCGAATCCTGCGTGCCTCGGGCGGTTTCACCATGTCAGGTGACGACGGCCCGGGTCTGCTCGAACTCCTTCCAACCACCGCTGGCAATCGCCTCGTCGATCACGGCCATGGCATGCTCCAGTTCATCGTCGGTCGTGTAAAAGTGCGGCGCGATGCGAATGCCTGCGCCGGGACGAAAGTCGACGAGCACATTGCGCTCGAGCAGATAACGTGACACTTCGTATGCATGCGGCACTTCGACCGCGACGGTCCCGCCGCGACGCGCGGCATCACGCGGCGCCCGCACCACGTACCCGCGTTCGTCAGCCAGCTCGATGAGGCGCGACGTCTGGCGAACGCTCTTCGCGCGCACCGCGGCGACACCCGCACGGCGCAGGATCTTCGGACCCTCGGCCGCCGCGTACAGCGCGGGGATGACCGGCGTGCCTCCCAGCCAGCGAAACGAGTCCGTGGCGAACTCCATCTCGGGCTCGAACCCGAACGGCCTGGCATGCGCCTGCCAGCCGGTGAGCGACGGCGCGAACCGGTTCCGAACGTCCGGCGCCACATATAGGAAGCAGCCGCCCGGTCCGCCGCACAGCCATTTCAGCACGCCGCCGGTGAGGAAGTCGCATCCGATCGCGCGAACGTCGACGGGGATCACGCCGACGGCATGAAATGAGTCGAGCGACACGAGCGCGCCGACCTCGTGCGCCCGGCGGCAGATGGCTTCGACGTCCATGATGTACGCGGACCGGAACAGCACGTGCGAGATGGAGACCAGCCGCGTGCGTGTGTCGATGGCTTCCATCAATCTGTCGAGGTCCACGCTCAATCCGTCCGTTGACGACGGGACGACGTCGATCTCGGCGCCGAGGCGCGTCGCGAGCGCGTCGTACACGTAGCGGACGGAGGGAAAGTCCAGCGCCGTCATCACGATCCGGCTTCGCGGCGCGCTGTAGTCCAGCGCGGACAGCACGCCGGCCTGCGCGACGGTCACGTTGGGAATCATCACGACTTCGCCGACGCTGGCCCCGATGAGCGGCGCGATCTCGTCGCCGACGGTGACGGGCATCTCCCACCAACCCTTCGACCACGCTCGAACACCGAGCTCCGACCAGTCGTCAACGTACTCGGCGAGGCGATCCGCGACCGTGCGGGGCATCGCGCCGAGCGAATTGGAGACGAGGTACGTCGTGCGCTCGAGGATCGGGAAATCTGGCCGATGGACGAGAAGCGGGTCGTGCATGGCCTATGGCAGGGAGTTCGGGCGAGACACCGCCGTGTCGGCCCGGGTTGACGCGCGAACGAAGATGCCGAGGCGGGAAAGGATGTACAGGAGGATGCCGACGCCCAGACACGCGCCGGCCACCATGAACTCGCGCGCCGTGATCGTCGTGAGGAGCGCCGCAATCACCAGCGTCGCCAGAATCGGAGCCCATCGCGTACCCGGAAGAGGCGCGAGGGACGCCGACGTGTCGTCACTGATATCGCGCCGCCGCAACTGCCAGGCGGCGGCTGCGCAGCCCAGGTAGACGAAGAGCACCGAGATGTTGGCCAGCACCACGAGCGGCTCGAAGCCACTGCTGAGCGCGAGGGCCAGCGACAACGCGGCCTGGACGATGATGGCCACCCACGGCGTGCGGTACTTCGGGTGGACGGCAGCCAGAGTGGTGGGGAGGACGCCGTCGCGCGCGAACGCGAACAGCGCGCGCGGGATGGCCAGGATCATGCCGCAAAGGTAGCCGAGCGTGGACAGGATGACCGCGATGCCGAGCATGACTGCTCCATTCGGCCCCATCACCACTTCGGCCGTATCCGCGAGCGGATTCGTGCGGCCCGCCACCGACGCGCCGAGGACTCCCTGCGCCGTGATCTGCACGAGCAGGTAGACCAGCGTCACGATGATGATGGATACCAGCACCGCGCGAGGGACCGTGCGCGCCGGCTCGCGGACTTCGCCGCTGGGCACCATCGCGCTCTCGATGCCGGCGAACACGAAGAGCAGGACGATGGACGCTCGTCCCAGATCCGCGGGCGCCGGTGCCGACGTCCACGCGAGATTCGACAGCTTGACGTGTCCGAGGCCGATGACGACCAGCAGTCCGAGCGGCAGCAGCTTGACGATGGTGGATATCATGTTGAGTCGCGCACCGAGACGAACGCCAAGCACGTTGATCGCGGCGACGATCCCGAAGAGCAGCGCGAGGATCGTCGTTCGTCCGTGCACCAGCGGGTGCGACGGTGCCATGCGCTGCACCGCGTCCGCGAAAATCGTCCCCACCGCCGCAGTCGCGATGGTACCCGTGACCCACAGCATCCAGCCGACGGCGAATCCGGCGAAGCCGCCGAACGCACGTTCGACGTAGGCGTATGGGCCGCCGGAAAGCGCCACGCGGCTGCCTGCCTCGGCGAAGCACAGGACCACGAACGTCATGGCGACCGCGCACACGACGTACGCGAGCGGGGCCGCCGCGCCCAGCCGCCCCGTTACTTCCATCAGGCCCGGGGCGCGGAAAATCCCGCCGCCGATCGTGATGTTGACGATGCTCGCGGCCAGCCCCCAGACACCGAGAGCGCGGACGAGTCCCGCTTCTCCCGGCCCCCGCATCACTCGGTGATCGGCTTGCGCAGCGCGCGGAACTCCGCGTCCGCGTTCCACGTCGGGACCGTCGCGGCGTTGGCGATCCAGCGGCCGAACTCGAGGACGATGTCCGACAACTGCACCGCGCCGGTCAGGTCGAAATCCGGCCGATACGAATCCGACGGCTGATGGTAGCGATGCGCGGTGTAATCCTCTTCCTGCTCCACGCCCCACGTCTTCGGCCGTCCGACGAAGTCATAGCCCGCGCCGATGGATACCGCGGGCACGCCAACCTTCGCGAACGAGAAGTGGTCGGACCGATAGAAGTATCCGCGCTCGGGATGCTCTTCCGGCGACAACCGCATCCCCCTCGGCCGCACGAACGTCGCGAGCGAGGGACCGAGGCTGCTCTTCGTGTCGCCGAGAACGCGAAGGTCACGCGTTCTTCCAAGCAGGTTTCCGCCGTCCACGTTCAGGTTGGCCACGATGCGCTCGACGGGGACGGTGGGATGCTCGGCGTAGTACTTGGAACCGAGAAGTCCCGACTCCTCGCCCGTGACGAAGACGAACATCAGCGACCGGCGTGGAGGCGCACCGCTGGCAGCGGCTCGCGCTACGGCGAGCAGGTCTGCGGTACCGGACGCGTTGTCCAGCGTGCCGTTGTAGATCGAGTCGCCGTCGACCGGAGTGCCAATGCCGAAATGATCCCAGTGCGCGGTGAAGACCACGTAGTCGTCGCGCAGCTTGGGGTCGCTGCCGCGGACGACGCCGACGACGTTCTCGCTCTTGAGATTCTCGACGCTGTTCCGGAAGCCGACGTCGAGCGTGATGCCGGTGGCGACGGGACGGAAGTCGCGGCGCGTGGCCCGTTCGCGCAACTCACCGAGGTCCAGGCCCGCCTGCTTCAGTAGCGCGGTGGCGGCGCTGTCCTGGATCCAACCGCGGAACCCCAGCGGCGGCGGTGCATCGCTCGGGCGAGGCAGCATGCGCTGTCCGCTCGCCCACGAACCGACGACCGTGTGCCAGGGATAGCCCGCGGCGTCGGTCGTATGCACGATGAGGGCGCCCGCGGCGCCGCGGCGCTCGGCCTCCTCGAACTTGTAGGGCCAGCGGCCGTAGTACGTCATGGCGCGTCCACCGAACATCCTGGGCTCGGACGCGGGCGCCGGCGGATCGTTGACCAGGACGAGAAGAATCTTGCCCCTCACGTCCACGTCCTTGAAGTCGTCCCAGCGATACTCGGGCGCGGTCGCGCCATAGCCGACGAAGACCAGTTGCCCGCGCGCGTTGCTGCTCGGCGTGGCACTGCCAGCCCAGACGACGACGTCCTCGGGATGCCGCAGCATCGCCGAGGCTTTGTCACTCGCGGCGATCTTCATCGTCGAACGATCGGCGGTGACGACGTCGATCGGCACCGTCTGCAGGTAGGATGTATCGAGTCCGGGACGAAGCCCGAACGCGCGCAACTGACTCGCGAGATAGCCCGCCGCGAGTTGTCCGCCGCGCGTGGCGGGCGCGCGACCCTCGAGCAGATCGGAGCTGAGAAAACGAAGGTGGCCGTCGATTTCGGCCGGTGTGATTGCAGTCACACGCCCCGCCGATTGTGCAGCAAGCAGGGACGGAACGAGAAGTGCCATTATCGTTGAGCGCATAGATACAAGACTAGACCGCGGGCCCAAGGCTCGCCACCATTCTCGCGGCCAACAGGAGAAACCATGAACGCACGATTGGGAATGCTCGTTTTCGCAGTCGCCGTTTGCGCTCTTGCGCCAGCGCGTCTTCAGGCGCAGCAGGCAACGCCGTCGAAGCAATCAACGACGCCGACGCGGTCGATATCGCCAACGCCGACGGCCAACGCCATGGCCGCGGGCCCGCGTCTCGAGCTCACCGCGACCGCGGTCCGCCGGCCCGCCGTCGCGGACAGCACCGGCGGCAGCGCGTTGATCGCGCGAAGACAGAACATGGGGAGACCGGTCGCGTTGATGATCGTCGGCGGCTCCGCGTTTCTGGTCGGCGCCGTCATCGGCGGCGACGCCGGCACGATCTTCATGATCGGCGGCGCAGTCACGGGACTCATCGGGCTCTATCAGTACCTGCAGTAACGGTTGTCGCGCAGCACGGTTACGGCTCGGGACCCTTCCGCGTCGGTCCGGCGTAGGACAAGTGTGCGGCATGGCATTTGACCTGTCCGTCGTTCTACCGAGACGGACAATGCGTTCACGGTCCGGGGCGGTAACGACATCATGCACGACGCAGTGAGCAGTTCCAAGGCATCCGCCACGCAGAGCTCAGGCAGCGCGGAACGCAAGATCGCGCTCGTGCTCGGCGGCGGCGGGATCAAGGGCTTCGCGCATATTGGCGTCCTCAAGGCCCTCGAGGAGGCCGGCATCCGGCCGGCCCTCTACGCGGGCACGAGCATCGGCGCGATGCTCGCCGCCGCGACGGTCGCGGGCATGTCGCCCGACGAACTCGCACGCCGCGCCGAGTCCATGCGGCGGCGCGATCTCTTCCGCATCAATCACTTCGGGATGTTGATGGACCGCATGAAGTCCAAGTCCATCTATCTGGAAGAGCCGCTGCGTCAGCTCACCAACGATATCGTGCCCGAGGGTACGTTCGAGGACCTGCGGATTCCGGTGCTGGTGAACACCGTCGACCTCGAGCGCGGCACGCAAGTCGTGTGGGGCCTGCCGGGGCTCAGGAATGTCCAGGTGCGCGACGCGGTCTACGCGTCGTGCTCGTTACCGGGCTTCTTCCCGCCGGGGCAGGTGGACGGCCGGATGTGCGTGGACGGCGGCGTGATCGACAACATGCCGGCTGCGGTCGCGGGCCTTGGCATGGACATGATCATCGCCGTTGACGTCGGCAGCTCGGACACGTCGCTCATGCCGGGCGTCGCACAGCAGGGGTTCGCCACGATCTACATGCGTTCGGCGACCACGATGATGCATGCGCTGCAGGGGTATCCGCTGGCGCAGTGGAGTGGCCCGCCCATGTTGCTCATCCGACCGAAGGTCGGTCGCGACTGGCTGAGCTTCAACAACAGCGTGCAGCACATCCGCGAGGGATATCGGGCTGCCGCGAAAGCGCTCGAGCACGTCGACGCGTATCTGGAACAGCCGGGCGGCATCTTCCCCCGCAAGCGCGTCGAGCTCAGCATCGCGCGCGAACAATGCATCGGTTGCGGTCTGTGCGCCGCGCTCGCGCCCACCTACTTCGGCATGGACAGCGGTGGCAAGGCGTTCGCGCGTTCACGCGTGGTGGAGTGGTCGGCGGCTGACGGCGACTTCGTGCACCACTGCCCAACGCTCGCGATCCAGGCGAATCGCACCGATCTCGTGACGCCGCCGCTAGGCGCCGACCGCGTCGACGACACGACCGACGAGCACCCCATCAGGGCAATCGGCGCCGCCTAGAACCGGAACGTCACGCCAATGAATGGCCCGCCAAGTCCGACATCGAACACGAATCCGTCACCACCGTCATCGAAATCGACGTCCAGTTGGCGATAGCCTGCCCGCACGGTCGCCGTGTTGTTGATGATGTAGCCGACGGAACCGATCAGCTGCCACGTGAAATCCGATTGCAGCGCGCCAATGTCGCCGCGGCCCTGCAGCACCCAGTGCGGATCGATCTTGTAGAAACCGCGCGCGCCGCCGATGGCGTCCATCCACCCTTTGTTGAGGTTGCGGCTTTCCCGAGGGAGGATGCCCGGCTCCAACGTGAGATCGCCGCGCACGTTCCACCAGCGAATGCCCCCGAGCACGTCCACCATCGCGTCCTTCGTGGTCAGCACGCGAAACAACGGTGCGATCTCGCCCAGAAACAACTTGCCGGAGGCATCCGCGGTCGAGAACAAGGGGCCCGGCGTCGCCTTGACGCCGGAGACCTTGATGTACAGGAGGTCCAGCTGAAGCCCCAGGTCGCCCCTGCGCACCTCCAACGGCAGCATGAATCCGGCGTCGAGGTGGTCGAGGATCTCGCTGAACGAGACATCCACGTGAGCGACGCGGCCGCGCACGCCGACGTCCCCTCGCATTCCTGAGGCCCACCCGTAGGGCGTCACGTACCACTGCCAGTGCGTACTGTCGGCGTCGGCGTTCTCCTGGGCCATGGCGGATGCGCGCGGCAGTCCCATGTAGCTCACGACCAGCGCGACCGTGGCGACCACACTGCGTTTCACGGTTCCCCCGAATTGTTGCGGCGGGCACTGCACTGCACGCCGCCCCGCAAGGGGGGGGCAAGAGCTACGCCGAACCTGCTCTCGTGGCAGCCTGTAGAGCGAGCGTCGCGAGTTTCGTGTAAGCGTCCACGGCGGCGTGCAGGTCGGCGACCTTCACGTGCTCATCGTCGCGGTGCGCTGCGTTGATGGATCCCGGACCGAACAGATAGGGCGTGCCCCAGGTGGGCAGTTTGGGGATGTCAGTCGCGAACGCCACCACCGACGTCAGAAATCCAGGGACGACATTGAGACGTGCAAGCTCCACCGTGATGCCGAACTCGATCGCGGCACGATCGCCCACCCAATCCCTCAGCAACGTCATCAAGGTTTCGGGTGGCGTCACCAGACGCGCCATGAGCCGCGCCTCTGCCACCGGCGCCAGCACGTTGTCGGCAACGCCGCCGCTGATCAGGCCGATGTTGATCGTCGTGTCACCAAGGTCGGCGTCGCGCGGCAGCTTGACGCGATCGAGGTCGTGCAGCAACTGCACGAGATCGGTGATCGCGGAACGCCCGAGATGCGGATACGCCGAGTGCGCCGAGACGCCGTGCGTGCGCAGTGTGAACCGCATCGCGCCTTTCGTTCCGATGGCCAGCGTGCTCTCGGTGGGCTCGCCATTGATCAAAACCTTGCTGGTCGTCGGGACGCGATTGGCCGCCTCGGCGCCGTCGTGGGTGGTTTCCTCACCGACGACGAACAGGAGCGCGACGGCCACGCCGGTCGCTCGCAGTCGCTCCGCGGCGATGATCATGGATGCGGCGATGCCCTTGGCGTCGCAGGCACCCCGTCCCCACAGCACGGGTCCATCGAGCCGTGGTGGTATGTACGGCGGCACCGTATCCAGGTGGGTCGAAAGCGTCACGGTCGGAATGTCGCCGGACGTCGCCAACAGATCGTCGCGTCCCGGTGTCACTGGAATGCGGCGCGTGTTCCAATTCGCACCGGCGAGATAGCGCTCCAGCCATTCGATCACCGCGCCCTCGTGCCCGCTCGTGGAATCGATGTCCATGAGCCGCATCGTGAGCGGCACCACGTCGAGGTGTCGTTCGGTCATGTTTATGCGTTCGTTGGCCGGTTGGCCTTAAATTCGTGTCAGCCCCGCAAGAGACATCGCAATGCCAAGCCAGAACTCATTCGGCGCCCGCGCCACGTTGGACGTGGACGGCAAGCCGTACACGATCTACAGACTCGATGCGCTGAAAGGCCTGTCGAGCGGCAACGCCCAGCGGTTGCCGTTCAGCCTCAAGATCCTGCTCGAGAATCTGCTGCGAAACGAGGACGGCGCCTTCGTGAAGAAGGATGATATCGAAGCGCTGGCTCGATGGGACGTCGCCGCGAAAACGGAACGCGAGATCGCCTTTCGAACCGCGCGCGTCCTGCTTCAGGACTTCACCGGCGTGCCGGCCGTCGTGGACCTCGCCGCGATGCGCGACGCGATGGTTCGGCTGGGGAGCAGCCCCGAAAAGATCAACCCGCTGCAGCCGGTGGATCTCGTCATCGATCACTCGGTGCAGGTCGACGAGTACGGAACCGAGGCGGCGTTTCTCCTCAACACCAGGCTCGAGGTCGAACGCAACAAGGAGCGTTACGTCTTCCTGCGCTGGGGGCAGAACGCGCTGAAGAACTTCCGTGCGGTGCCGCCGGGAACCGGCATCTGTCACCAGGTAAACCTGGAGTATCTCGGCAAAACGGTATTCACCCAGACGGAGAACGGCGAAGCGGTCGCGTATCCGGACTCGCTCGTGGGAACGGATTCGCACACCACGATGATCAACGGACTGGGCGTCCTTGGCTGGGGCGTTGGCGGGATCGAGGCGGAGGCGGCGATGCTGGGACAGCCGGTTTCCATGCTGATCCCCGAAGTGGTCGGGTTCAAGCTCTCGGGCAAGCTTCCGCCCGGCTCGACGGCCACCGATCTGGTGCTCACCGTCACGCAGATGCTTCGCCAGAAGAAAGTGGTCGGCAAATTCGTGGAGTTCTACGGCACCGGCCTCTCGGCACTGCCGCTGGCCGATCGCGCCACCATCGCGAATATGGCGCCCGAATATGGTGCGACGATGGGCTTTTTCCCGGCGGACGCCGAGACGTTGAAATACCTGCGGCTCACTGGCCGGCCGGAGCATCACGTGAAGCTCGTGGAAGCCTATACGAAGGCGCAGGGTCTCTTCCGCACCGACGACACACCGGACCCGGTCTTCACGGACACGCTGCAGCTGGATCTCGCGACGGTCGAGCCCTCGATCGCCGGGCCCAAGCGCCCGCAGGATCGCGTGCCGCTCACGGACTCCAAGTCGCTCTACCGCACCGCGCTCAAGACGGACCTCGAGAAAATGGGCACTCTCGCCGGAGTCGCCGAAGCGCGCAAGGCAACCGCGGCATCGGCAGAGCCCGACAGGACGGCAGCCGTCATGGTGCTGGAGGACGAAAGCAATCCGGTCCATCTGGACGAAGGCGTCCACGTCGAGCATCGGGGGGAGAAGTTCAAGCTGCAGCACGGTGCGGTGGTGATCGCCGCCATCACGAGCTGCACGAACACGTCGAATCCGAGCGTGATGATCGGCGCGGGATTGCTCGCCCGGAAAGCCGTGGCAAAGGGTTTGAAGACGAAGCCGTGGGTGAAGACGTCGCTGGCGCCCGGGTCGAAAGTGGTCACCGATTACTTCAGCGCGGCGAATCTGCAGAAGGACCTCGACGCGCTCGGATTCAACCTCGTGGGCTACGGCTGCACGACATGCATCGGGAACTCGGGTCCGCTGCCCGACGCGATCGCCAAGGCCGTGGAGGACAACAAGCTCATCGTCGCCTCGGTGCTGTCGGGCAATCGCAATTTCGAGGGACGCGTCAATCCGCTCACGCGGTTCAATTATCTGGCGTCCCCCCCGCTGGTGGTCGCCTACGCCCTCGCGGGGCGCATGGACGTCGACCTGACCAGGGAGCCTCTGGGGATCGGCCGTGACGGACCGGTTTTCCTGCGCGACATCTGGCCGACGCCGGCGGAGATCCAGGACGAGATCGACCGCAGCGTGAAGAGCGAGTTCTTCAAGACGCAGTACGCCGACGTCTTCAAGGGCGACGAAGAGTGGCAATCGCTCGACGTGCCCAGCGGCCAGACGTACGCGTGGGATCCGCAGTCGACGTACGTGAAGAATCCGCCGTACTTCGAAGGCATGACGATGACGCCGCCGGGCATTCAGCCCATCACCGGGGCGCGCTGTCTGGCACTGCTCGGTGACTCGATCACCACCGATCACATCTCGCCGGCCGGAAGTATCCCCGCGTCGAGCCCGGCGGGCAAATGGCTCATCGAGCACGGTGTGCAGCGCAAGGATTTCAATTCGTATGGCGCGCGCCGTGGCAATCACGAAGTCATGATGCGCGGGACGTTCGCGAACATCCGCCTGCGAAACGAGATGGTTCCCGGCACGGAGGGCGGCTGGACCGCGATGGAACAGGGCGGTACTCCGGTGTACATCTACGATGCCGCAATGCAGTACCAGAACAAGGATGTGCCCCTCGTGGTCATCGCGGGCAAGGAATACGGCACCGGCTCGTCGCGCGACTGGGCGGCCAAGGGAACGATTCTTCTCGGTGTCCGAGCCGTGATGGCGGAATCCTTCGAACGCATCCATCGGTCGAACCTGGTTGGCATGGGCGTCCTGCCGCTCGAGTTCAGCAACGGAGAGACGCGCCTGACACTCGGGCTCACGGGATTCGAGACGTTCGACATCGTCGGGCTCGACGCCAAGCTACGGCCGCGCGCAACGCTGACCGTGAGGGCAACCGGCCCGAAGGACGCGGTCAAGGAGTTCAAGGTCGTCTGCCGCATCGACACGCCAGAGGAGCTCCGCTACTACGAGAACGGCGGGATCCTCCCGTACGTGCTGCGGCAGCTGGTCGGCGGCACAAGCACACGGGGTCGGTAGAACGGTGAAGTTCCTGTTGCTGCTGGGGGCCGTCGCCTCGCTGAATGGCTGCCGTTTCTGGTACAAGCCGGTCAAGGTCGCGAACGCCATCGGCGAAGAGAAAACGGTCCTTTCGGGGGACACGGTCAGGGTGCACCGCGAAGCGCGATTCGAGGTGTACGGCCCGACTCCCGAGGCCGTCTACGACGGCTACGAGCAGATGAATCGCGCGTATCGGGCATTCGAGCGGTATTTCGGCTCGCCGGCGCCTCGCATCGCGGCGGTGCTCTCCGTCGACTCGATGGTGCCGTTCGACGTCGCTACGCTTCGCGGCTTTCGCGATCGGGGCTTCACCGTCATGCGCTACGTGCGCCCTCGCGGCTTCCGTCAGCCGCAGCGCTATGGAACGATCGCGTATGGCGGTGTCCTGTGGCCGCTGGCGCCCACGGCGGCGCGCACGATGCTCGCGCTCTTCGCGCAATCGCAGCTGCAGCTCGACGGATATCGCTCCGACACGACGGCGCTCGAGAAATACCCGGCCTGGTTCCGGGCCGCGATGATTCATCTGATCGGCGAGGGCGGTCTGCCGCTGCAGGACCTGGAGTACCTCCGCGAGAAACGCGGTGGAATGATGCCGCTGCGGGAGTTGTTGGTCTTCCAGCGTTCGCCGGCGTCCGACTCCTTGTTCGATCCGTCGCGGAGAAACGACGCCGATGAAGCCTCACGGCTGATCGGTGCGGAATCCACAGCGTTTGCGCGCTTTCTCGTGGAGAAGGAGGGCCCCGTCGTACTGGGCCGGTTTGCGCGAGGGTATTTGTCCGGCCGATCACTCACCGACCTGCTCGCCGAGCTCAACAACCTGCCGCACGAATTGCCGGAGCTCGAAACGCGCTTCAAGCTGTGGCTGGATAACCGCGAGACCTGATTCCGCTGCTCAGCCGGTGACGCGCTTGCGCGCCGGAGTGTCGGGCGAGATCTGCAGGAGGAGCTCCCGTTCGATGGCCGCCAGGTCCAGCGGCTGAAGCATCTCGTGCAGCTCGGGATCGGCCGCGATCGTCTGACCCAGGCGCGTGTACAATCCGGCCACCAGTTGCAGCGCCTTGGTCATCTCTTCCTCGAGGCGCAGCGCGACCTGAAGGGAGATTTCCTCCCTCAGCTCTGCCACCGCGGCCTCGCGCTTCTGCGACATCAGCACGAAGATCGACAGGAAAATCGCCTCGAGCGAGACGATCATGGTGAGCAGGCCGTACGGAAACGGATCGAACGCAGGCGGTCCCAGCCGTCCGGAGTTCCAGGCGATCCAGGCGGCAAACCACGCGACGTGAAAGAAGAGGAACGCGGCTGATGACGCGACGTCGTTCAGCCAGTCCGCGACGGCGTGCAGCCGTGTGCGGTCCTTTGCGTGCTGCGCCTTGATCGCTCCGAACGCGCGATTCGCTACCAGTCGCCGGCGGCGACGCTCGGGCTGATCGTCGAGCGCGGCGTCCCCTGAAGTTGTCGGGGGAACCGCCGCGCCGAGATCGTCGACTTCATGCTCCATGCGCCCGTGACGGGCGAGAAGCAGGCCAGCCGAACCGTCTTTACGGCTTCTGGACGTCCACCGTGTGCCCGATGATCCCGCCGAGCACGGCACCAGCGGCCGCTCCGATGATGCCGCCCTTCAGCTTGTCGCGGCTCGTCGTGGCTCCGATGACGGCACCAGCCGCGGCGCCAATGGCCGCGTCACGCTTCGTGTTGCGCTTGGGTTCCGGCGGATCCCGATAGATGATCCGCGTGCCGCCGGAGCTCGACGCCCGACTGGTGCCCGACGACGTGCGCCGAACGGTCGAGGTGGAGCGCAGTGTGGGCGCAGCGGCCGCAGGCGCTGCCGCGGGAACCGGCTCGTATCGACCCGTGTTCGGGTTGAACACGTAACCAAGCTCCGCTGGATTTGTGTACTGCTGCGCGCCGAACGGCTGCGCCTGTGACGCAAGCACCAGATCGTTCTTGAGCGCGTCATCGGCGACCTTGTCGCGGTCCCGACCACATGCCGCAAGCAGGGCTGCGGAAATCAGCAGCAGCGATCTCATCTTTTTCATGTGCATCCTCCTGGGTTCGCCGCGGCTTGCGGCAGCCCAGGTGTAGGGCATACCACGTTCCGGAAGTAAACAGCCGAGACGCGAGGTTTACCACACCGACTGTCCTCTTTGGTGGCAAACGCTGTATCTTCGCGGAAACACATCACCCCGAGCCGCAATGAGACTCAGCCGATTGACGTCGTTGGCGGTGCCCGCAGTGGTGTTGCTGGGGCCGGCAGCGCTGCGAGCGCAGCAGCCGACCAATCCGCCGCCAGCAGCACCGGCCATTCCCGTCCCCGAGGTCGGCGCGGTGGCGCCGGACTTCAGCTTCCGTGGCGCAACGCGATTTGGCGTGCTGCGCGATCCGATGAAGCTCTCGGATTTCAAGGGGCAGACAGTCGTGCTCTGGTTCTTCATCAAAGCACGAACGCGTGGCTGAACGGTCCAAATGGAGGCGTACCGTGATCAGTACGCCACGCTCTTCAACAACGGCAGGAAAGTCGTCCTGCTCGGCGTCAGCGTCGACGCTGACACGACACTCGCTGCATGGGCGCGCGAAACCGCGTACCCCGGCCTGTACGGAACCGATTCGGCCCAGGTGATCGGCAAGTTGTACGGATCCGTGCGAGGCCAGATCGACACGCGCAACCTGTTCGTGATCGGTCCGGACGGTCGCATCACCCATCGGATGTTGAACTTCAACGTGCTGTCGCAGGATGCGTACACCGAGTTGGAGAAAGCGGTGGACGCCGCGTCTGGCGCTGGGGGTACCGGCCCGCAGTGAGTGCAGGCAGCACTTCGGGCGACGGAGCAGCCGGCGCCGACGCCCGGGCGCTGCTCACTGAGCTCTATCGCGCCGCGGTAGCCGGCGCGAACGTCGAGTCCCTGACCGCGAAGGCGGTGGCGACCGTTCCGATGGAACGTCGCCACCGCGTCTGGATTCTCGCCATTGGCAAGGCCGCGTACGTCATGGCGCGGGCTGCCGTCGGCGTGGTGCACCGCGGCGTCGCCGAAGTCGCCGGCGGCATTGTGGTCGGGCCCGACGAAGCGGAGGCGCCCGACGGCAACGTCAGCGTCGTGGTCGGCGACCATCCCGTTCCCGGCAACCGGTCGTTCACCGCCGCCGCGCAGATCCAGCGCATGCTCAAGCAGAAACGCGCGGACGATGTGTTCATCGTCCTGCTGTCCGGCGGCGCGTCGAGCCTGATCGGAGCACCAATGCGCGGGATCACTGAGACCGAATTCTCGCGGCTGTACGAGATGGTGCTCGCGTCGGGTCTCGACATTCACGACATGAACGCGATTCGCAAACGCTTTTCGTTGTGGGGCGCGGGACGGCTCGCGCTCAAGCTGGCGCCGAATCGCACACACTGCTTCGCGGTGTCGGATGTCACGGGCGACGACCTCGGCACGATCGGGTCTGGTCCGGTGGTGCCCGATCCGACCACCGCGCAGGAAGTGATCGACCTGCTGAAACAGGTCAAGCTGTTCACGAAAGTCGCGCCCGGCTTTCGCACGCTGCTGACGGACACTGTGCGAGGCGCGGCGCCCGAGACGCCGAAATCCTCGCATCCGGCGTTCGCGCATGTCGAAGCGAAAGTGATTGCCAACAACGCCGGTGCCCTGCGCGCGGTGGCGAAGGCCGCGCGCAAGCTTGGCGCGAACCCGGTTGTCCACGACAATCCGGTGACGGGCGCGGCGGCGGATGCCGGGGTACTCATCGCCGAGCAGCTCTTGTCCGCGCGCGAAGCGGCGGCGTCCGGCTCCCTGCACTGCGTCGTATGGGGCGGCGAAACGACGGTCGCGCTGGATGGTGCTGCTCCGCCGGGCGGCAGATGTCAGGAGCTTGCGCTTGCGGCCGCGCGGCACTTGTCGGCGGCAGGAGATCGCGCATCAGGCATCACGTTGCTCGCGGCGGGCACCGACGGTCGCGACGGCGACACGGACGCGGCTGGCGCGATCGTCGACGCGGGCACCTGGCGCGCGATCGGCGCTGCCGGACTGGACGCCGATGCCGCCTTGAGAAAACACGAATCACATGCGGCACTGTCCGCCACGGGCGCGCTGTTCAGGCCCGGGCTCACCGGCACCAACGTGATGGACGTGATGATCGGGTGGATCCGACGCTAGCGCGCAACTGCATACGTCATGCGCCATGCGTCAGCATACGTCATGCGCCATGCGTCAGCATGCGTCATGCGCCAAACGTCAGCATGCGTCACGGCGTGGCACCGACGCGTGGCGAGTGACGAATCCTGACGGATTGCGAATGACGCATGCTGACTCATGACTCGGGACGCATGACGGCGTAGGTTTCGGCATGCCCGTAGCCCATCCCGCGTTCACGGTCGGCATCATCCAGGATTCCGTCGCGGCCACCATCGAGGCCACGGTCGAAGCGACCGTCCCACGCGTTCGGGAAGCCGCCCAGCGCGGCGCGCAGATCGTCTGCCTGAAGGAATTGTTCAACGCGCAGTACTTCGCGAAATCGCAACGGCACGAGCGATTCGACATCGCGGAGCCGATCCCCGGGCCGACCACGAAGACGATGCAGAAGGTCGCGAAGGAGCTCGGAATCGTTCTGATCGTGCCGATCTTCGAGCGGCAGGCTCGCGGCGTGTACCGCAACTCCGCCGCGATCATCGATGCCGACGGCTCGCTGCTGGGTGTGTATCGCAAAATGCACATTCCGGACGACCCGCTGTTCAACGAGAAGTTCTACTTCACGCCCGGTGATGCCGTCGCCGACGACAACATCGATCGCATCGGCCAGGTCGCGAAACAGGCGAGCGGATTCCATGTCTGGCACACGCGATTCGCCGACATCGGCGTCCTGATCTGCTGGGATCAGTGGTATCCCGAGGCCGCGCGCATCACGTCCCTGCTCGGTGCCGAAGTGCTGTTCTATCCCACCGCGATCGGGTGGCATCCCAAGGAGAAGGCCGAGTTCGGACAGGCGCAGGTGGAAGCGTGGCGCACCATCCAGCGCTCGCACGCCATCGCCAACGGCGTGTTCGTCGCGTCGCCGAACCGGGTGGGGCACGAGGACGAACCGGGCACTGACGGCATCGAGTTCTTCGGGCACTCGTTCATCGCGGATCCGTTCGGTCGCATCCTGACCGAGGCGGGCACCGATGCCGCGATCCTCATCGCGCGGTGCGACCCGCGTCTCATCGAAGAGACGCGCCGCAACTGGCCCTTCCTTCGCGATCGTCGCATCGACGCGTATGCGCCGATTCTCAGTAGGTATCTCGGCGCATCCTGAGAGGGGACATGGGACTGGAGACCGGGGACAGGGTCAACCGACTAGGAACGAGGGATCGGTTGAGGGAAACGGAGTCACGCGTGCGTCCCCGTCATCCGCATCTCGTCCCCTCAATCGTTCCCGCGGTTGAAGTTGCCCCTGTCCCCCGCGCCCTTTCCCCGGTCCCTGGCCAATGAGGCGCTGGCCCGCGGAGTGGGAGCACCACGATGCCACCTGGATTGCCTGGCCACATCACGAGCCTGACTGGCCCGGCAAGCTTGCACCAATCCCGTGGGTCTACGCCGAAATTGTGCGCGTGCTCCAGCGTCACGAACGCGTCGAGATTCTCTGCCATGACAGCGCGACGCGCGAGTCCGCCATCAAGCACCTTGAGTCTCATGGCGTAAAGGAGGGCACCAACGTCCGGCTCCACGACGTGCCCAACGATCGGGTGTGGCTGCGCGACTCCAGTCCGACATGGGTGTTTCGCGACGGCAAACCCGAGCTCGTGAACTGGCGGTTCAACGCGTGGGCAAAGTACGACAACTACGCGCGCGATGAGCGCATCGGCCAGGCCGTGGAGCGTATTACGCGGTGTCCCCGAGTCGAACCCGAACGGCCCGATGGCGGCGGCCGCATGGTCCTGGAAGGCGGCGCCATCGAGACGGACGGCGAGGGCACGATGCTCACGACGGAAGAGTGCCTGCTGTCCACCGTCCAGCAGCGCAATCCCGGCCTGACCCGCGACGACTACGAGCGCGCGTTCCGCGACCGGCTGGGGATCCGCGACACGATCTGGCTGGGCGAGGGTTGCGTGGGAGACGACACCCACGGGCATGTGGACGACGTGGCGCGTTTCGTCGCGCCGGGCGTGATCGTGCTCGCCTACGAGCTCGATCCCAACGACGAGAATCACCGCCGCAGCGTGGACAACCTGCGGCGCCTCGAGCTCGCCGGCGGATCGGCTGGCGCACTCAAGGTCGTGAAGCTCCCGTATCCGCGACCCGTCATCATGAATGGCGAACGGCTGCCGGCGAGCTACGTGAACTTCTACATCGCGAACAACGTCGTCATCGTCCCGACTTTCAACGACCGAAACGATCGTCTCGCGCTGAACACGCTGGCCGACCTCATGCCGGACCGCGAGGTGGTCGGCATCCACGCGGTTGATCTCGTCTGGGGACTCGGCACGCTACACTGTCTGACCCAGCAGCAGCCGCGGTTGTCGCGCTCGTAGACGAGAGTTCGCTTGGACTCCGGCTTGCAACTCAGTGCTTCACCGCGAGACATCCGTGAAGCTGCTGCTGCTGTCCGAAGACGCCATACGGCTTGAGGTCGATCCGGGACCGATTCGCGTCGAATCGGTCGAGCCCGATCTCCATTTCTCGGCGTTCCACATGCTCGCCGAGGCGCTCGCGTACTGTACGTTCTCCGTCCTGTATACATGGGCGGAACAGTCACATCAGCCGACCGATGACCTCGCCCTGGAGGTCCGGTGGGCATTCTCGGATGATGCCCCCCGCCGCATCAGGGAGATTCACATGACCTTCCAATGGCCGAGTCTCCCCGAGAAGAAGCGCGAGGCGGCGTCGCGAGTGGCCGACTTCTGTCCCATTCACGAGACGCTGCGCATCTCCCCCGTCGTGACCACCGCACCGGCTGAATCCAACGTCGCGGGATAGACGCCCAGCGACCGTGAGTGCCGCGGATCACTCACGCACGTAAACACCCGAAATACGCGGTCGAGCGCGTTGCTCGTCCGCGCGCTATTTCGTCAAACCAACGGGTCGCCGGCGCAGCAGCCGCGCCGCCGTTTCCGCCCCTCCGCCCCCACTGAATGCGCGCACGATACAGACTCATTGCCATCGGTTGCGGCGCGCTCGTCGTGGCGATCGTCTCGTGCAGGACGCCCTCGGATCCCGGACCAATCATTCTTGGCGCGTCCGGGCCATGGAACGAGGGCTACGGCCAGATGAACCATCGCGGGATTCAACTCGCGCTGTCTGAGCTCAACGGCGCGGCGCGGCGCGCATCCGACAGTGTGATCATCGAATTCCGCAACGACGGCGGTGACGGCACCAGGGCGGCAGAGATCTCGGAGGAATTCGTCTCGAGCCCGCGGTTCCTCGCGGTGGTTGGCCATGTGAACTCCGGTGCGATGGTGGCCGCGGCCAGGGTGTACGACCAGCGGATGGCTGCCGTCGCGACAACCGCATCGTCCCCCGCCCTCACGGGCATCTCATCCTGGACCTTCCGGATGATTCCGAGCGATTCGGTGAACGGGATCCGCATGGCTCGCTTCGCGTCGCGGCTGGGCCGACGGCGCGCGGCGATTCTCTATGAGAACAACACGTACGGCCGCGGTCTGACGGACGCGTTCCGGCGCAGCTTCGACGGCAAGATCGTCAGCGTCGACCCCATCGAGGCCGGCGCGCAGAATTTCGAGCCGTACGTCGCCTACTACAAATCCCGACAGCCGGATCTCGTGTTCGTGGCCGGCACGGACGCGTCGGGACGTGCCTTCCTCAGGGAAGCCCGGCGCCAGCAGCTCAGGGCCGACTTGCTCGGCGGCGACGGATGGACCGGACTGGCCGTGGACACCGCCGACGCGGAAGGGGTCTATGTCGGCGCACCGTTCAGCGCCGATGACCCGCGACCCGAAGTCCAGCGTTTCGTCACGGCGTTTCGCGAGCGGTTCGGCGTGACCCCCGATCACAACGCGTCGCTCTCGTACGACGCCACGAAGCTGCTGGTGGCTGCGGCTCGACGCGCCGGCAGAGATCGCACGGGCATTCGCGATTACCTCGCGGGCCTCGATTCGCGCACGGCATTCAAAGGAGTCAGCGGTCCGATCCGGTTCGGCGCAGACGGCGACCCCATCGGCACCGGCATCCTCATCACCCGCATTCAGCGCGGCGCGTTGCGCGTCGCGGATGGTGGAGCACAGTGAGCTTTCTCGGTTCGATCGGCACCATTCGCGGGCGCCTGTGGGCAGGCTTCGGCGTGCTGGTGGCGCTGCTGGTGGTCGCCGGTGCTCTCGCACAAAACTCGATGTCGCGCCTCACCGAGGCGATGACGTCGGAGCTGAAGGACGTGCAGCTCGAATCGCGTCTGGCGTCGCAACTTTCCGCCAGCACGATGGCGACGCTCGCTGCGGGCACCCGATATCTGGAGACGCAGGACAGCCTCGCGCAGGTGACGTTTCGTGAGCAGGGATGGTCCGCGCATCGCATACAGGGCGACATGAACAGCCGGCCGAATCAGTCGGCGGCCGAGGTGGCAGCCGTCGCCGCCATCGACGCACGGCTGTCCGCGATGGAGGCACGCTTTGCGCGTGCTCACAGACTCGCGGACATGGGCCGTGAAGTGTCGGCTCACGCGGAAGCCGGCCTGGCGCAGCTCCAGGTGGACACGCTCCTCCTCCACCTGGAGCGACTCGGTTTCCTGAAAGCCCAGAAAGTGGCGGCCGTCGCCAGACGTCTCGAAACCCAATCGTCGCGCCGGACCGCAATGCTGCTGACGATCATGGCACTGGCCGTCGTCGTCGGCGTGATGGTGGTCGCACTCACCATTCGATCCATCGGCGCCCCACTCGATTCGCTCGTCGAGCACGCCCGACGCCTGAGCGAAGGCGACCTCTCCGTTCGCACGCGCGACCGGTTGCCCGGCGAGTTCCAGATCCTGGGCCAGGCCATGAATCAGACCGGTGACTCGCTCTCACGCGTCGTGTCCGTCGCGGCCCGCACTGCCGAGAACGTCGCCAGCTCCGCCCACCAGCTGTCGTCGGTATCGGGGCAGATCTCCATCTCGGCCGGCCAGATGGCCGCGGCGATGATTGAGGTCTCGCAAGGCGCGGAGCAGCAGGTCCGGCAACTCCGTTCCATCGACGACGCGCTCCAGGCCATCCAGCGCGCTGCCGAATCCGTGAATGGACGTTCGACCGAGGTGCGCTCCCTCGCCGGCGAGATCGAGGGCACGGCGGCAGACAAGCGTCGCGAGATCGAGCGCGCGCTGACCATTCTGGTGGAAGTGAAGACCAGCGTCGAGCAGGCGGCCGCCGAGGTCATGGCGCTCAACTCCACCACGGCCGACATCAACAAGTTCGTGAAGACAGTCGGAAGCATCGCCGAACAGACCAACCTTCTCGCGCTCAACGCCGCTATCGAGGCCGCGCGCGCGGGGGAATCCGGCCGCGGCTTCGCCGTGGTCGCGGACGAAGTCCGCAAGCTGGCGGAACAGGCGCAGCGCGCCGCGGAGGACATCGTTCAGCTCACCGGCACGGTCACGTCACGCGTGACGAGCAGCTCCCGCGTGATGCAGACGGGCGCCGAGCGCGTCATCGAGATCGAGCGCGTGTCGCGCGAGATCGACGATGCGCTCCAGGCCATTTCCGGAGCCGCGGAGCGAGCGCGCACCGCCGCGGATCAGGTCGCGGTCGCCGCCGCCGCCAATGCCGCTGCCGTCACGACGGCAACCACGGGGCTCGACTCGATCGCACGGACAGCCGAGAACCATGCCGCAGCCGCGGAGCAGGTGAGCGCGTCCACACAGCAGCAGAGCGCGGCGTGCGAGGAAATGAACACCGCGTCCAACGAGCTGTTGCAGGGATCGACGCAGCTACGCGAGCTCGTCGGCGGGCTGAGGACCTAGCTCACTCGCCGGGCTCGGATGTCCGCCACTTCGACAGGTCGAAGTTCCGTCGTGCGATCGCGGGGTTGACGATGAACTCCGACATCTCCTGCACCTCGACCAGGCGCCCGGCTCGCCACACCTCGACACGCGTCGGCACGGGAATGTCGAGCAATTCCGTGTACTCGCGAATACGAATGTCGGAAATCACGCCCGGAGCGAGCGGATCGCGCTGAATCACCCGCACCAGGCGCCAGCGCTCGGCATCCACCCAGAACTGCGCACTGGTGTCATCATAGGCGACGGCGCCCACGACCCAAACGGCTCGGCCCTCGAACTTGTCCCGGCGAACGAGCCCGTACCGCAGCCGCGCGGAATCGAGCCACATCACGGTCGTATCGCTACCCTGCGCGAAGATGTCGTAGGCCAGCAGCGTCTGGAGGTCCACGCGGTTCACCGTGGCCACACGCCGGCCGCGACGGAACACCGAGAGTTTTTGACGATCGCGAACCCAGCCCGTGCGAGAGGAGACCGGATAGTTCTCCACCCGAATGCGCCCAGGGAGCGAGGCATACGCGCGCGCGCGGATCGTGGAGTCCTTTATGGTTCGTGTCGTACGAGTCGTGAACGACAGCGATCTGAGGTCGCGCGCTGGGTGGGATCGGCGCATGTAGCCGATGACGTCCAGGCCACTGCGCGGTATGGCGGGAGGTGGCTTTGCGGCCGGCGCGGGAGCGCTGACCGGCTCGCTCCGCGTTTCGGGCTCGGGCGCAGCCGAAGGGGTGCCGGGAACACACCCGGCCGTCAGGCCGAGCACGGCCAGCACCAGAATACGGCGGTCACACATGACGAAATCGTACAGCCGAGCGATAATCTAGCATGCGCCTTGAAACCATCGCGGTCCACGCCGGCCACGCGCCCGATGACACCACGGGGGCCGTTACTCCGCCGATCCATCTTTCCACCACGTTCGAGCGCAGCCCCGATCTCAGCTTTCGAGGCGGGCATCTCTACGCGCGGTACTCGAACCCAAACCGACATTCGCTGGAAGTGTGCCTGTCGCAACTCGAGGGTGCAGGCGCAGCCGCCTGTTTCTCCTCGGGGTCAGCCGCGACGACCGCGGTACTCCAGTCGCTCGAGCCGGACACCCACATCATCCTGCCGGAAGACGCCTACTACGGGACAATCAAGCTCGTCCGTGACATCTTCGGTCCCTGGCGGCTTCGCTTCAGCGCCGTCGACATGTCGGATGTCCGGAACATCGAACGCGCGATCACCAAATCCACCCGCCTCGTCTGGGTGGAGACACCATCGAACCCCATGGTTCGTGTGGTCGACGTCGCAGCGGTCGCGAAGGTCGCGAAGGCCGCCGGAGCATTCACCGTGGCCGACAACACGTGGGCGACACCCGTCCTCCAGCGTCCGCTCGAGCTCGGTGCCGACATCGTGATGCACTCCACCACCAAGTACCTCGGCGGCCATAGCGACGTGCTTGGCGGCGCTCTCGTCGCCAAGGCCGAGGACCACGCTCTGTTCTCACGCGTGCGAGCCGTCCAGCAAGCCGGTGGCGCTGTGCCGTCGCCGTTCGAGTGCTGGCTGACGCTGCGCGGAATCCGGACGCTACCCTGGCGTGTGCGTGCGCAAACGTCGAACGCTGGCCGCGTTGCCGAATTCCTCGCGAGTCATCGCCGCATCGAGGCCGTGCACTATCCAGGGCTTCCGTCGCACCCCGGTCATGAGGTGGCATGTCGACAGATGTCGGCACCCGGCGCGATGCTGGCGTTTCAGGTGAGAGGCGGTCGTGACGCAGCCATCGCGATGACCAACCGCCTCGAAGTATTCACGCGCGCCACGAGCCTCGGCGGCACAGAATCGCTCATCGAGCATCGCCAATCGGTCGAGGGACCGGACACCCGCGCGCCCGAGAACCTGCTGCGGGTCTCTGTGGGTCTCGAGCACCCCGACGACCTCATCGAGGATCTGGACAGGGCATTGGGATGAAGCGCGCGGTAGTGCTGTTGAGCGGGGGCCTGGACTCCACCACTACGTTGGCGGTGGCCCAGCGGGATGGGGTTGACGCCCACGCCATGACATTCCGGTACGGGCAGCGACACGAGATCGAAGTGGATGCGGCGCGGCGCGTGGCGCGCGCCGCCCACGTCACCGACCACGTCGTGGTGGACATCGATCTCCGGACGTTCGGCGGCTCGGCGCTCACGAGCAGCACGCCGGTGCCGAAGGATCGTTCCGCCGACCAGATGGGCCGCGGCGTCCCCGTCACGTACGTGCCGGCGCGCAACACGATCTTCCTGTCGTTCGCGCTTGCGTGGGCCGAGGTACTGGACGCGCGCGACATCTACATCGGCGTGAACGCGGTGGATTACTCCGGCTATCCGGACTGCCGTCCCGAGTTCATCGCGGCGTTCGAGAAGCTCGCCAACCTCGCGACGCGCGCGGGCGTCGAAGGCGCCGAGACGCGCGTGCGCACGCCGCTCATCGACCTCACCAAGGGGCAGATCATCAAACTCGGCTCGAGCCTGGGCGTCGACTATTCCCTGACCACCAGTTGCTACGATCCCACGGTGCACGGTGTCGCCTGCGGCCGCTGCGACTCCTGTCTGTTACGGCTCAAGGGATTCGCGGAAGCGGGCCTCAAGGACCCCATTCGGTACCGCGTCAGCGCCTGACGACTCATGTACGCGGTGAAGGAAATCTTCTACACGTTGCAGGGTGAGGGCTTTCACACCGGCCGCCCGGCGGTCTTCTGTCGCTTCAGCGGTTGCAACCTGTGGACAGGACGCGAGGCAGATCGGCACAAGGCCGTGTGCAAGTTCTGCGATACCGATTTCTTCGGCGTTGGACCCGACGGTGGTCGATTCGCGACCGCCGCCGAACTCGCCTCACGGGTGGCCGATCTGTGGCCGAGGGAGCACGCGGCAGGATCACGACCCTATGTCGTATGCACCGGCGGCGAACCGCTGCTGCAGCTCGACGCCGGGCTGGTCGAGGCGTTTCACGCGCACGGGTTCGAGGTGGCCATCGAGACGAATGGGACACAGCCAGCGCCTGCCGGCATCGACTGGATCTGCGTGAGTCCCAAGGCGAATGCGCCGCTGACGCTCGTCAACGGGGACGAGCTGAAGCTCGTATATCCTCAAGCCGAGCCGGAAGCACAGCCGGAGTGCTTCGAGCGCCTGTCCTTTCGCCACTTTTCGCTTCAGCCGATGGACGGGCCGAACCTCGCCGAGAACGTGCGCCGGACGGTGGAATACTGCTTGGCTCATCCCCGGTGGCGACTCAGCCTCCAGACCCACAAGCTGCTGGGGCTTCGCTGATTTCCTTTTGACCCTCACTTCCCATGAGACAGCTCGTCGCGTCGATCCTCGTCGGATCCGCCCTCCTCGGCTGCTCGTCGAAGCCTGCCGCGGCACCCGCGCCCGCGCCGGCACCCTCCGAGGCACCCGCGGCTCGTCCGCAGTTCCCGACCGGCCCTGCACAGCAGGAGCAGGCCGGCGACTCGACAGGCGGACGCGCCCTGGGCGCCGCTCGCCCGCGTCCCTACAACCGTGTGATCACCGGCGATGCGCGCACCAGACGCGGTCTGTTCGCGGTGCACCGCGTCAACGACCGGCTGTACTTCGAGATTCCCGCGCGCGAGCTGGGCAAGGATCAATTGCTCGTGGGTCGCTACACCCGTGCTCCATTGGCTGATACACCGCAGCCCGGCGGTGGAGGCGGTGGTGGCGGCTTCCCGTTCTACGTTGGCGACCAATTCATGTCGCGCACGCTGCGATGGGATCGCACCGGCAATCGCATCGTGCTGCGCTCGCCGACGTTCACGATCACCGCGGACTCGACGAGCTCCGTCTATCGCGCCGTCGAGAACTCCAACTATCCGCCGATCATCGCGATCTTCAACGTCGAGGCGTACGGGCCCGATAGCGCGGCGGTCGTGGACGTCACGCGACTGTTCACGTCGAACATCCCCGAGATCGCGGCCATTCGCGGCGCCATCGATGCCCAGCGCTCCTTCGTCGAGCGCGCCATCGCGTTCCCGGACAACGTCGAGATCGAAGCGACGCAGACCGGCACTCCGACGCCGACTGCGGGACCGGGAGGTGGCGGCGGGGGCGCGGGCGGCGCCCAGCAGCAGCGCACCGCGCAGAGCGTGCTGGCGCACTGGAGCCTCGTGCGTCTCCCCACCGACCCAATGAAACCGCGTCGCTTCGACGAGCGGGTCGGCTTCTTCTCGATGCAGCAGACGGATTTCGGAACGACGGAGCACCGCTCCGCGACCCGCCGGTACATCACGCGCTACCGCCTCGAGTGCAGCGAGCGGAAGTCGGGTGATCTCTGCTATCCGAAGAAGCCCATCGTCTACTACGTCGATCCCGCGACGCCAGACATTTGGAAGCCGTACGTGCGCGCCGCGATTCTCGAATGGCAGCCCGCATTCGAAGCCGCGGGATTCAAGGACGGCATCGTGGCGCTGGATGTGCCCGCGAACGATCCCGACTGGTCCGGCGAGGATATCCGGCACACGATGATCCGGTGGCTCCCATCGACCGTCGAGAATGCCGTTGGCCCGCACGTGCACGACCCGCGCACCGGCGAGATCCTCAACGGCTCGGTGCGGATGTTCCACAACATCATGAACCTGCAGCGCTCGTGGTACTTCACCCAGGCCTCACCCAACGATCCGCGCGCCCGGACGCTGCCGTTCCCGGACTCCCTCATGGGTCGGTTGCTGCAGTTCGTGGTTGCGCACGAGATCGGACACACCCTCGGCCTGCAACACGACCAGATCGGCAGCTCGACGTATCCGGCAGACAGCGTTCGCAGCAAGACGTGGGTGGCCCGGATGGGCCACAGCCCGAGCATCATGGACTACTCGCGCTTCAACTACGTCGCGCAGCCGGAGGACGGCATCCCGGTGGAGAATCTGATTCCGAAGGTCGGACCGTACGACCGCTACGCGATCATGTGGGGCTACAAGCCGATTCCGGCGAAGAACGTGGACGAAGAGCGCGTCATGCTCGAACGCTGGTCGCGCCTGCAGGATACGATTCCGTGGTTCCGCTTCTCCGCGCAGAACGAGTTCGGCGCGACCGGTACGCAGAGTGAGGCGGTCGGCGACGCCGACCCGGTGAAGTCCACGGCGCTGGGCTTCAGGAATCTCCAGCGCGTCGTCGGCTACCTCTCGCCGGCCGCGACGCTGCCGAACGAAGACAACAACGACCTCGAGGAGCTGTACAATCGCACGGTTGGCCAGTGGGGAACCGAAGCGAATCACGTTGCGACCCTCATCGGCGGCGGCACGGTTCAGTACAAGTCGGGCGGACAGCCCGGACCGGTGTACGTGGCCGTCAGCCGCGCGCGCCAGGCGGAAGCCGTTCGATTCCTTGGCGAGAACGTCTTCCGCACGCCAATCTGGCTGGTGAAGCCAGAGATCGGCTCCCGTATCGAAGCCGGTGGCATGGTGACGCGAATCAACGGCGCGCAGAGTCGCGTGATGAACACGCTGCTGGACGACGGCCGCATGAACCGGCTGCTGGAGCAGGAAGGCGTCGCCCGCGATCGTGCGTCGGTCTACACGCTGGCGACGATGCTGGACGACGTACGCGGCGCGATCTGGTCGGAGCTGGGCTCGCAGAGTTGTACCGTCGACGTCTTTCGGCGCGAGCTTCAGAACGACTACCTCACGCTCGTGGACCGGAAGCTCAATCCTCCGGCTGCGCCGCAGCAGCAGGGAGGCGGCGGCGGTGGCGGCGGGTTCGGTCAGCCGCAGCAGCCGCTGTCGGAGGACGCGAGATCACACCTGCGAGGTCAGCTCGTGGCGCTTCGGACGCAGCTGCAGGAAGCCCTGCCCCGAGCGAGTGATCGTGCGACGGAGCTGCACATTCAGGGAGCGATACACCGGATCGGCGAGATCCTGGATCCGCGCAAATAGATCGGGGACTGGGGACAGGGCACCGGGGACAGGGGCAACCGACTGGGGAATTGTTGAGGGGACTGGTTCAGGGGACTCGGGCTAGACGGAGAGCACCCGTCCCCTCAACCGTTCCCTTGTTCCGGTCCCGATGTTGTAGTTGCCCTTGTCCCCTGTTCCTTGTCCCAAGTCCCTAATCCGGTCGCTTGATCTCCCCCCGGGAGTCGATTCGTCCTCCTGTCGCGGGGAAGTCCAGCACGCTGAGCGAGTCCATCAACTTCAGCGCGCGTGCGCTCGGATCTGACTTCACGATGCCCGGCGCGAGTTGCACGGTAGGCCGAAGCTCAGCGCCCACGACCTGGCGTCCCGAAAGATCCACGCACGCAATCGCGCCACGATTCATCGGCTCGAGCAGATTGAACGGCCCGTAGGTCGCCAGGTTCCCGAGGGAATACAGGACCAGGCGATCGTCGCGCCACTCGACGGCGCGCAAGACGTGAGGGCCGTGACCAATCACCAGTGCCGCGCCCGCGTCCAATGCCGCCCGCGCGAACGCGACGGGATTGCCCCGGTCGATGCGCGATTCGAGAAAGTACTCCGTCGCGTCGCGCGTGCGCTGGGCGCCAACGCCTTCCGCGCCCATGTGCGCCGTCACGATCACCGTTCCATACATCTCCACGGCCCGCTGCACGTGGCGACGGACGGCAGAGATGTCGCGAACGTCCGGAGTCTCGGTCGACGTATAGAAGCCAAGAATCCCGATCGTCGTGCCGTCCGGCAGGATGACGGGTGTCGCCAGCGTGTCGTCGCCAGTGGCGAGGATTCCGGCGCGCGCGAGGTGCGCGATGGTGGTTCGCACGTTCTCGTTGCCTGCATCGCGCGCGTGGTTGTTGGCGACATTCCCGACGACCACCGTGCCAGGAGCAGCCAGCGATCGCAGGGCCGGCGCCGCGTCGGGGTCACCGCGAAACGCGAAACAGTTCTTCGATGCGCGGCCGCATTTCGGCGTGAATGGCCCGCCGCCGATTGCCGTCTCGACGTTCAGCAGCAACACATCCGCGTCCGCCACCAGCGGCCGCAGTGGCGCGAGCAGGGACTCGGGCTGCGCCGACAAGCCGAACTGCGCACGCAGTCGGCGCGCGGCCTCCACTGGCCACTTGGCGTCGAGGTTGGTGCCCAGCGTGACGTCACCGCCGGCGCAAACGCGCACGGGGCGCAGCCCTTCCGCCGGTGCGGGCGCCTGCGCGGAGCCCAGCGCACCGGCACTCAGGCTGAGCGCCGCTCCCAGCGCTGACCGTCGAGCGCTACTGCCGAACCACAACGAACTGACCCGTCCCATCCCGTGTGAAACAGGAGGTCTGCGAGAACGTGGTCAGGACCTGGAACGGCGCCTGGCTGGACGGGAGCTGCTGCGATGGCGTGATCTGATTGGGTACTGGCTGCGTGAAAGTCGGGACATTTCCCTGCCCGAGGACGACGCCGTTCCCGGCGGTCAGCACGACGCCATTCGACCCCGCAACCGTTCTGCTTCCGGACGAGACTACGACGCCGTTCCCGGCAACCACGGTGGGCGTGCCGACGATGAGCACGGCGGCGTCACAGGCACGCCTGACGGGCTCGAAGCCGAGTCCGAAGTTGGCTATCACCGTGCCGTCGGACATGAGAATCGCCGGCAAGAGCACCAGTGACACAGGCCGGCTCGGGACCAGCGTCGTTGTCCGGATCGTCGTCGTCACGACAGCGTTGGGCGTCACTACGACCACCGGCACCTCACGCACCTCTCTGGCCGACCTGCTGGCGCCGCCGCTGTTGGGCGTCGCACGGAAGGTTCCGCGCGCGGATTGGGCGCCTAAGGTCCCGGTCGCCAGGAGCGAAAGCGCGACACCAGCTGCTAAGCGCCTCGAGATGGGTGTTTTCAACTGAAACTCCCTTCTGTGTGTCTCACGTCTATCTACCTGCGGGCGGCGACGTGCGTTCCGAGAGGATAGCGTCGTTTCCCTCTGGGTGAAAGTGTGTCCGGTTTTGGGACGTCGATTCCCGAACCCGAACAAACCGCTCCACCAAGGCTGCCATCACGTGCGCATAACATGTTGACAGCAATTAGTTTATGTGGGCGACCCGGACGGCATAGGGCTTCCTTTAGCCAGAGCATCGTTCGTTCAGAAGGCACCCCGCACCAGGTATCGACGTGGACATCAAGCGCGCGCCACAATCCAAGAAGAAGCAATACATCGCCTGGGGCTCAGGCGTCGTCGCGATCGTGCTAGCCTCAGTATTCATTAGTGGGCTCAAGCCCGCCGCGCCCACCGTGGAGCGAGCCACGCTGTGGGTTGATTCCGTCCGGAAGGGCGAGCTTCTCCGCGAAGTGCGGGCGCCGGGAACGCTGGTGCCCGAGCACATTCGCATCATTGCCGCCGTCACCGCGGGCCGGGTGGAGGTGCTGCCAGTGCGTCCCGGCGTCACAGTGAATCCGGCCTCCCTGCTCGTCGAAATGAGCAACACTGATGTCCAGCTTCAGGCGCTGGCCGCAGACCAGGCGGTTACAGCGGCTCGCGGCCAACTCGCGAGCCTGCGCCGGCAGTTGGCGCAGGCGCGTCTGGCGCAGGAGGCCACCATTGCGCAACTCCGCACCCAGATCGAGGACGCCAACCGGCAGATCAAAGTCGTCGAGGCGCTCGACAAGAAGGGGCTCGCGTCAGCGAGTGAGATTGCCGCTGCACGCGATCGCGTGACCGAACTGCAGACGCGTCAGACGATCGAGCAGCAGCAGCTCGACGAGATGAACTCGTCCGCCAAGGAGCAGCTGCAGCTCACTGAAGACCAGGTCAGGAGTCTGACCGCCATCGCGGGCGAACAGCGCAACCGCGTTCGGTCCATGCACGTGGTCGCGGGCGAGAACGGCGTTCTTCTCTCACTGCCCCTCGAAGTGGGCCAGTGGGTGAATCCCGGCCTCGAGCTTGCGCGCGTGGCGCAGCCGGGGCGTCTCAAGGCCGTGCTCCGCGTGCCGGAGACGCAGGCCAGGGACATCGCGATAGGCCAGAAGGCAACGATCGATACCCGCAACGGTGTCGTAGAGGGACACGTGATGCGCCAGGATCCGGGCTCCGCGCAAGGCACCGTCGTCGTGGAGATCGCGATTGACGGCGAGCTTCCGCGTGGCGCTCGGGCCGACATGAGCGTGGACGGCACCATCGAGCTCGAACGGCTGCCCAATGTGATGTATGTTGGCCGCCCCGCCTACGGCTCTGCGGACAGCAAGGTCGGGCTCTTCAAGGTGAGCGAGGACGGCAAGGAAGCTACGCGCATCACGGTGGAGCTCGGACGCACTTCCGTAAACACGGTCGAGATCAAGAACGGGCTGGCCGTGGGAGACAGCGTCATCATCTCCGATATGTCGCAGTGGGACAACGTGTCCCGCGTGCGGCTGAAACGTTGAACAAACCAAATCGACGTTCGACGAATCTGAATCAGATAGCACAACGTACGGTGCTTTGGTCTTACCCTCTTCCCGCATCCCCATGACGACATCGCCAGCGACCGCAAAGACGCCCTTCACACCTGACAGTGAAAAGGCGCTCATTCACCTCGAGGGCATCAAGAAGGTGTTCTACACGGACGAGGTGGAGACGCACGCCCTGAATGACGTGCACCTCGAGATCCAGCCCGGCGAGTACGTCGCCATTTCGGGTCCCTCGGGTTGCGGGAAGACGACGCTCCTTTCGCTGCTGGGATTGCTGGACACGCCGTCCGACGGTGAATACACGCTCGCCGGCGAACCTGTCGCGAAGCTGTCGGCCGCGGAACGCGCGCGCATCCGCAACCGCCAGATCGGGTTCATCTTCCAGGCGTTCAACCTCATCGGCGACCTCACGGTCTACGAGAACGTCGAGCTCCCGCTCACGTATCGCGGCTTGAGCGCGTCCGAACGGAAGCGTCGCGTCACTGAAGCCCTCGAGAAGGTGGGCATGACGCACCGCATGAAGCACTACCCAGCGCAGCTGTCGGGCGGTCAGCAACAGCGTGTCGCCGTGGCCCGCGCCGTCGCGGGTGATCCGCTCATCCTGCTGGCCGACGAGCCGACGGGTAACCTCGATTCGGTGAATGGCGAGGCCGTGATGGAACTGCTCCGCGAGCTGCATCGCGGAGGGGCCACCATCTGCATGGTGACGCACGATCCTCGGTACTCCGCGCACGCCGACCGCGAGATCCATCTCTTCGACGGACGTGTCGTCGAGGAAACCCGCAGCACTGGCGCGACGGCCTAACTGCCGGTGTGGGGTTTGGGGGTTGGGGCGACAGTCCCACACCCCAGACCCCAAGCCTCTGAACATCTAAACAGCTTCCAGGAGTTTTCGGCCGAAAGGCCCAAGCCGCGGCTTTGCCCTTTACCGCGTGAGGTCCGCATGGATGCGCTGATGCAGGACGTCCGCTTCGCGATTCGGTCGCTCGCGAAGGCCCCGATCTTTACCGCGCTGTCGGTGCTGTGCCTTTCCATCGGCATCGGTCTCAACGCCAACATCTACGGCGCGGTCTACATGGTTTTTCAGCGACCGTTTCCGTTCGCGGATCCGGACCGCCTCGTCGTCGTCGAGCAGCGCAATGCCAAGCGCGGTTGGACTGGCCAATCAACGTCCTTCGAGAACTTCCGGGACATTCAGCGCCAGGCGCCCGTGTTCGACCAGACCGCCGGGATCTCCTTCAGGAGCATCACGATCACCGACAAGAACGATCCGGTGAGACTCGAGGGCGAGGCGGTCTCCTGGAATCTCTTTCAACTGCTCGGCGTACAACCGTACCTGGGACGTACCTTCCGCCCCGACGAAGACGTAGCCGGCGCACCGCGCACGATCGTGCTGGGTTATGGCGTGTGGGAGGAACGCTACGGCGCGGACAGCTCGATCATCGGTCGCACACTTCCCGTGAACGGCCTGCCGCACACCGTCGTCGGCGTCATGCCCCGGAACTTCAAGTTCCCGGACAACATCGACGCCTGGATTGCCATCACGCCGCTTCTCGACGGCCACGGCCGCGACGTCATGGAAGTGGATGTGTATGGCCGCTTGAAGCCAAACGCGGATGTGCGTGGGGCAAGCACCGAGCTCGGTTCAATCTCGAAGCGCCTGGCGGAGCTCTACCCCAAAGCTATCGGTGATTGGACCATGTTCGCGATGCCGTTGCGCGAAGAGTTCATCGACGGCGACACCAAGCTCGTGATCGTGGCGATGATGGGCGCCGTCACGTTCGTGTTGCTCATTGCGTGCGCCAACGTCGCCAACCTCCTGCTGGCGCGCGCCACGAGCAGAGGTCGCGAGATCGCGGTTCGCGCCGCGTTGGGAGCCGGCAAGGCGCGCATCGTTCGACAGTTGCTCACGGAGAGCATCCTGCTCGCGTTGATCGCCTGCCCCATCGGGATCGGCATCGCGTATTGGCTGCTCGATGTTATTCTCGCGAGCATCCCGGATGGCGATATGCCGTACTACATGGTGTTCGAGATCAACGGACCTGTGTTGCTCTATACGGTCCTGATTGCCGCGCTGACGGGAGTCATCTTTGGGCTCGCGCCCGCGCTGCAGGCCGCGCGTGGAGACCTTCAGTCCACGCTCAAGGACGGCGGCCGTGGCTCGGGTACCGGCGTGGGCCGTGGTCGGCTGCGGACGGTGTTGGCCGTTGGTGAGGTTGCGCTATCCATGGTGCTCCTCGTCGGCGGCGCGCTATTCGTCCGAAGCTTTCTCAACCTGCAGACCAGAACCGGCGGCATCGATATCGAGAACCTGCTGACCATGCGCGTATACATGCCGGGCGAGCGATATGACTCGGCGACCGCCATCAGCAATCGTATCGAGGACGTCGTGCGCCGCATCCAGTCGATTCCGGGTGTCGTGTCAGCGACGGCGTCCAATCAGATCGCGCTATCGGGCGGAGGCAGCCGTGGGGCCGTCGAGATCGAAGGCAAGCCTGTCGCCAATGTCGCCGACGCTCCATCGGTTCGGTGGACCGGCGTGACGGACGACTGGCTCGGTACCCTTCGGGTCCCCCTCGTCGCGGGCCGCGATCTCACCGAGCAGGAATCACGCGCCCGGACCGACGTGGCCGTGATCAATCAGTCGATGGCGAAGAAGTTCTGGCCGGATGCCAGTCCGCTCGGGAGGCGATTCCGTGTCCTCGGCGACACCACGGATCGTTGGCTCAACGAGGATCGCTGGCTGACGGTCGTCGGTGTCTCGCGCGACTACGTGCCGTTCGGCCTCGACAGTCCCGATCCGATCGGACCCAACTTCGTCGTGGCCTACAACTACCTGTCGACCCGCAACACGGGCCTCACCATCCGGACCGAGGGCGACGCCGCGCAAATCACCGCCGCGGTGCGGAAGGCCATTCGCGAGTCCGATCCGAGCCTGCCGGTATTCGAAGTGATGTCCATGAAGGAAGTGCGTCACCAGGGCATCTGGTCGCAGCGACTGTTCGGATGGATGTTCTCGATGTTCGGTCTGGTCGCGCTGGTGCTCGCTTCCGTCGGTGTCTACGGCGTCATCTCGTACGGCGTGAGCCAGCGGACGCAGGAGATCGGTGTTCGGGTCGCCCTCGGCGCGCAACCGGCCGACGTCATCCGGCTGGTGGTGGGACACGGGGCCCGGCTTGCGCTGATTGGAATCGGCATTGGCCTGGCTGGCGCGCTCGGGCTCACGCGGGTCGTTCAAAGCCTTCTGTTCGACGTCAGCAGCACGGACGCGCTCAGCTTCGCGGGTGTCACGGTCTTTCTGGGCGCGGTGGCCCTGTTCGCGAGCTACGTTCCAGCAAGACGCGCGACGCGGGTGGATCCGCTTACGGCCCTGCGCGCAGAGTGACTCACGACAGACCTTGAAGCACGACGTTCGACGCACGTTGACGCACGACGTACGATTCCCGATGAGAGGTTGAAATGTTCGGTCTAGGTTCCAAGAGCTCCGCCATCGCTGCTCCGATAACCGCGCCGCCACCTGGCGTCCCCCTGCTCGGACTCCGCGACATGGAAAAGGTGTTCGAGACGCCAGCCGGAAAGCTCTACGTGCTGCGCCGAATCACATTCGACATCGCGCCCGGCGAATTCGTGTCGATCATGGGCCCGTCCGGCGCGGGAAAGTCCACCCTGCTGGCCATTCTCGGCATGCTGGATCACCAGTGGAACGGTGAGTACTGGTTCCTCGGTGAGCCCGTGCATCGCATGAACGGGAAACAGCGCGTGGCGCTGAACAAGCAGCACGTCGGGTTCGTCTTTCAGCAATACCATCTGATCGACGATCTGACGGTGCACGAGAACCTCGACATCCCGCTGTCGTATCGCAACGTGAAGAAGTCCGAGCGCGAAGCGATCGTGGCGGATACGCTGGACCGATTCGGCATGGTCGCCAAGAAGGATCTCTTTCCGCGCCAACTCTCGGGCGGGCAGCAGCAGCTCGTCGCGGTTGCGCGTGCGATGATCGCCAAACCGCGTTTGATTCTGGCGGACGAGCCCACTGGCAACCTGCACTCCTCGCAGGCCCGCGAGATCATGGAACTGTTCACTCGGTTGAACCGCGAAGGCACGACGATCATCCAGGTCACGCACTCCGAGGAGAACGCCCGCTATGGAAGCCGCGTGATCCAGCTGAAGGACGGCTGGCTCGACGGGGAGGACAAATGATCCCACGTCCGGCTCTGCGATCTGACGAGCCGGCCACGCTGTTGCCCAGCCGCGGGGGGTCTCCGGTCGTGGCAATGCCTCACATCGACACGTCGGAGCAAACGTCCGAGCGCACGTCCGTCCTCATCGCGGACGATCAGGCGGACGTCCTGGAGGCGCTGCGACTGCTCCTCAAGAACGAGGGGCACGAGACACACACGGTCAACTCGCCGGGAGGCGTCCTCCATGCGCTGGAGCGACGCGACTTCGACGCGCTGCTGCTCGACATGAACTACACGCGCGACACGACGTCCGGACGCGAAGGCCTCGAGCTGCTCGATCAGCTGCAGGTGCTCGAACCGACGCTTCCCATCATCGTGATGACCGCGTGGGGCAGCGTGGGTGGCGCCGTCGAAGCCATTCGGCGCGGCGCGCGCGACTACATCGAGAAGCCGTGGGACAACAGCCGGCTGCTCTCCGTCCTGCGGACGCAGATCGAGCTGGGGCGTGCGCTGCGCCGTGCACAGCGCCTCGAAACGGAGAATCGCCTGCTGCGGCAGTCGGATCTCCCGAAGATCATCGCGGAGTCCGCGCGCATGCGCCCGGTGCTGCAGCTCATGGAGCGCATCGGGCCGTCGGACGCCAATGTGCTCATCTCTGGCGAGCACGGAACGGGCAAGGAGCTGGTCGCCCAATGGCTGCACGCGGTGTCGGCGCGGGGGCCGCGCTCATTCATCGCCGTGAACATGGGCGGACTGTCCGAGGGTGTGTTCGAGAGCGAGTTGTTCGGCCACGTGCGCGGCGCATTCACCGATGCCAAGACGGATCGGGTCGGCCGGTTCGAGCTGGCCGATGGCGGGACACTGTTTCTCGACGAGATCGGGAACCTGGCGCTCTCCCAGCAGGCGAAGCTGCTGCGGGTGCTGCAGTCAAGCGAGGTGGAGCGCGTCGGGTCATCAAAGCCGAGGAAGGTGGACGTCCGCCTCGTGTCCGCGACGAACTCAAACCTCAACGACGAGGTGGGCGCCGGACGATTCCGGGAGGACCTGCTCTTCCGCCTGAACACCATCGAGATCCACCTGCCGCCGCTCCGCGAGCGGCGTGAGGACATCGCGCCGCTGGCGATGCACTTTCTCCGACAGCACTCGGCGCGCTATCGCAAGTCGCTGAAGGGGTTCGACCCGACGGCCATGCAGCAACTGCTCGAACATCCCTGGCCGGGCAACATTCGCGAGCTGGGACACGCGGTGGAGCGATCGGTATTGCTCGCCCTCGGAGACACGGTGCGCGCCAACGACCTCGCGCTGCGTGCTCCGGCAAGCGCGTCGGCCAGGCTGGAAGACTTGCCGCTGGAGGACGTCGAGCGCCTCTTGATTCGGAAGGCGCTCGACCGCTACGGTGGAAACGTGAGCCAGGCGGCGAAAGCGCTCGGCCTCTCCCGTAGTGCGCTGTATCGCCGAATCGCGGCGTATGGAATTTGAGAAACCTCATGAGCGGAAGATCTTTCGGCTGGCGCTGGCGGGCGGACTGCCTGCGGTGCTCGCCTGCATCGCGCTCCTGATCCACGGGAACTACACCGGCAAGGTCCAGTGGACCATCGGTGCGATCGTGGTGGGCGCGTGGCTGATCGCCGCGGCACTCCTGCGTGAGCGCGTCACGCGCCCGCTGCAGACGCTCTCCAATCTCCTCGGCGCGCTCCGCGAAGGAGACTACTCCATCCGCGCGCGTGGCGCCGATCGCGAGGACGCGCTGGGCCTGGCTTTTCTCGAGGCGAATGTCCTGGGCGAGACGCTTCGGGCTCAGCGACTGGGCGCGATGGAAGCGTCCACGCTGCTGCGCACCGTCATGGCGGAGATCGACGTCGCCGTGTACGCGTTCGACGAACACCAGAGGCTTCGGCTGGTGAACCGCGCGGGCGCGCGCGTGCTCGACCAGCCCATCGAGCGTCTCCTGGGCCGCACCGCGGAGATGCTCGGACTGGTCGAGCCGTTGCGCGGCGAGACCCCGAGGGCGATCGACATTTCCCTGCCCGGCGCCCGCGGCAGGTGGGAAGTGCGACGCTCGCAATTTCGTCAGGACGGACGGCCGCACACCCTGCTCGTCCTGGCCGACCTGAGCAAGACGCTGCGTGAAGAGGAGCTCAAGGCCTGGCAGCGGCTCGTGCGGGTACTCAGTCACGAGATCAACAATTCGCTGGCGCCAATCAAGTCGCTCGCCGGCAGCCTCCAGGCCGTTCTCGAGCGTCAGCCGCGTCCAGCCGACGCCGACACCGATCTGCAAAAGGGACTGACGGTCATCGGCGGCCGGGCAGACGCATTGGTTCGCTTCATGTCGTCATACGCCAGGCTGGCGCGACTGCCGACACCGCAACGCACGTCGCTGGACGTTGCCGCCTGGGTGCGACGTGTGGCCGCGCTGGAAACACGTCTCGACGTGCGAGTGGCAGACGGCCCATCAATCGCCATCAGCGCGGATGGTGATCAACTCGATCAGTTGCTCATCAACTTGGTGCGGAATGCGGTGGACGCATCGCTGCAGACTCGCGGTGGCGTCACGCTCGGCTGGTCGCGGCACAACGGCGTGCTTGAGGTGCGCGTCGAGGACGAAGGACCGGGCATTCAGAGCGGTACGAACCTCTTCGTGCCCTTCTTCACCACCAAACCGGAAGGCACGGGGATCGGTCTCGTGTTGTCGCGACAGATCGCAGAGGCTCACGGAGGCACGATCACGCTGGAGAATCGCGACAACTCCCCGGGGTGCGTGGCGGTCGTAAGACTTCCGGTCTGAATTACAGGTTGTCGGGTTGACGGGTTGACGGGTTGTCGGGTTGTCGGGTTGTCGGGTTTGCCAACCTGACAACCGGTGAACCATCAACCAGTTCTGGTTACGGCGATATCCGACCGCGGATCTCCCCGTCCGGGAAGTTGACGGTGTGGACATCGACGTAGAGCTGGCTGGTCTGCAGCAGGCGGAAAAACTCCTCCCCTGAAACACCGGCCTCGACCGGTTGCCGCAGGTCGATCGAGCCGAGTGCGCCGCCGTTGACTCCCAGGTCGATCGTGCCCTGACCCCCGTCCGGGAGGTCGGCAAAGTTCACCAGGATCTGTGCCGTCGTCGTATCGTTGGCGGGGCCGTGGATGTGTGCTGCCGTTGCCGCACTCGAAAGGTCGGAAAAGGTGAGGCGGTAAGTCAGCGCAGCCGTGTCCGACCTGAGAAAAACGTTCAGCCGCCCGTGACCATTCGTCTGCACTGCCGTGGGCCTGATGTTCCCGCCGACCAGGTCCGACTCCAATTCGTCCTTGGCGACGACGTTGGTGAAGCTCTCACA
>DASTVV010000194.1:0-25780 GCA_035758925.1 Gemmatimonadaceae bacterium | reverse complement strand
GCTCTCGCTTCGTCGCTACGCTCCTGCGCTCCGCTCCTGCGGTGCTCGCTGGCTTCCGGCGTCGGCGAGTGTTCGCCGACGCCTCCAGACGGTCCGCTCCAGGGAGCCCCATCCCCTCCAGCGCTGGTCGCTTGGTAATCCATCCCCCTCCAGCGCGTTCGCCGTATTCGCGCCGTCTGACGGTTCGCGCTGTCAGGCAGTTCGCGCCGTTCGGCACACTGCGCTCTCTGGCAGTTGGCGATGTTTGGCATCTCGCGCTGTTTTGGCGGTTGGCGCTGTTTCGCGGTTCGCGCCAATCGCATTTGTCACTCCCGCACATGGTACAAATCTCGCGCGACCTTTCAGGTCCCTCGATGGAGAGAGCACCATGCGTCGCGCCCCATTCAGTCGGATCCCGCTTGCCGGCCTGATTGTCCTGACGCTGACGGCGGCAACACTCGGTGCCCAGGTGACGCGCGCGGCCGGGTCGACTGCGTCGGGTACTTCGCCGCGCGCGCTCAAGGCCGCGGTGGTCCTGGTGCACGGCGCGTTCGCGGACGGCTCGGGGTGGGCCAAGGTCATCCCGATTCTGGAGCGCGACGGATACTACGTGATCGCGGTCCAGAATCCGCTCCACGCCACGCCGGACGACATCGCGAACACCAAGCGCGTGATCAACGACCAGATGCTGCCGGTGATCCTCGTGGGACACTCGTACGGCGGTGTGGTGATTACGGGCGCTGGAGCGAACAATCCAAAAGTGAAGGCGCTCGTCTACGTCGCGGCGTTCGCGCCGGACGCGGGTGAAGCGATCGGGCCGCTGCTCGAGAAGTATCCGTCCAAGATCGGCGGCGCGCTGCGACCGGACTCGGCGGGCTTCCTCTATCTGGATCGCGCGCAATTCCACGAGGTCTTCTGCGCGGATCTGACGGTGGACGACGCGCGCATCATGGCCGCGACGCAGAAGCCCATCGCTGGCGCGGCGTTCAAGGCGACGCTTACGAGCGCGGCGTGGAAAACGGTGCCGGCGTGGTACATGGTCGCGCAGGACGATCAGGCGATCAACCCGGAGCTCGAACGCGTCTTTGCCAAGCGCATGAACGCAAAGACGGTCGAGGTGAAGGCCAGCCACGTGCCATTCCTGTCGCAACCGGAGGCCGTCGCCAACCTCATCGAGCAAGCGGCAGCCGCGACGGTCAAGTAGCGGTCGCGGAGGCACCATGGCCGCCACCGCTCGCGTAGGGCGCGCAATCTGCGTCGTCGTCGCCGTCGCTATCGCGATAGCTACCACGATCGCTGCGTGCGAGTCCCAGCCTCGTGTGCCGCTCAGTGAGGTCTCGCTCACTGGGGACACGGCGCTCTCGGCCGCCGCCGCGGCGCGCGCCGACAGCGAGTTCGTCGCCCTGATGGTTCCCCACCACCAGCACGCGATCGCGATGGCGCGCGTGCAGCTGCGCTTTGGCCGAAACTATCGCCTGCGTCGCCTGGCGCAGGAGATCATCGTGACGCAACAGGCCGAGATCGCTGCGCTGCGGCACGCGCTCGACTCGGCAGCGGTGTCGATCGACACCACAGCCAGTCTTCGCGGACCACGCTAGATGCGATGAGATCCCTTCGCGGTCGCTGTGTCGCGCCGTTTGGCATTTCGCGCTGTCTGGCAGTTCGCGTCGTTTGGCAGCTCGCGCAGTTTGCAGTTCGAAGTCCGGACCTCAATGTCCCCTGACGCGCCTACTTCGCTCGTATCGTCCGTATCAGGATCGCCCCGCCTCCATACTTCGCGCCGTACATCAACGCCGCACTGACGCCGTCGACGTAGCGGATCTCCGCGATGCTCCATGCGGAGATGTCCTTGAGCATCTCCACGCCACCAAGCGGCATATTGTCCAGCACCACCATCGGGCCGTTCGAGCCGCGTCTGCGCAGGAACGTCGGCCGCTGCCGCTGCACGACGTCGAGCGCGTTCGCGCCCATGGACGCGCGTACCTCGCTCTCGCCGATGACGCTGGTGCCGATGGCAGGTCGGGCGAGTGCGCTCGCGCGCAGGTCCTCCACTGTGCCGGGTTGGGACGCGGTGCAGGCAAGCATCGTGGCGAGAACAGGAGCGGGTTCCAGGACAACTTGAGAACACAGAGGCACCTTGAACCACAGAGAACACAGAGGGCACAGAGAACGGCCTGCCTCTCTATGTCCTCCGTGTTCTCTGTGGTTCAATCAAACTACGAAACGCCGAATCCCGTCCTTCAACAAACGCTCGTGAAAGTTGATGAGCAGACCAACCTTGAGATCGCTCAGCCTCAAGTACGAGAGGATCTGTGCCTCATGGATGGGAAGCAATTGCTTCACTGCTTTCAGTTCTACCGCGACGCAGCCTTCGACAACGAGATCGATCCGGTATGCGCACGGCACTCGGCATCCCTTATAAGTCAGCGATACGGCATGTTGCCGTGCCACTTTCAACCCACGCGAGGTCAGCTCGACGCCCAGGAACCAGTGATACGGCCTTTCAAGGAGGCCGGGACCACAGAAGCGGTGCACTGCCATGGCTCCGTCTACAACAGCCCCGGAGACGTGGTTCACGTCCATCTCTTCTCTGTGCTCTCTGTGTTCTCTGTGGTTCAAGTATCTGATTCTCGCCGAGAGACCAGCATCATCGCGACGCAAGGACCAGCATTTGAACCGCAGAGCGCACAGAGAACACAGAGAAATCGGAGAACCGATTAGACTCAGCGGACGATGGCAGACGACGTCCGTGTACTGCTTCTGGCAGACTCGCACCTCGGCTTCGACCTGCCGGTGCGGCCGCGCATCGAGCGCCGGCGCCGCGGTCACGACTTCCTCGCGAACTACGCGACTGCGCTGCAACCGGCGCTCGCTGGCGAGGTCGACATCGTGGTGCATGCCGGCGACGTGTTCGACCGATCGCGCATCTTGCCGACGCTGGCGTATCAGGCGTTCGAGCCGCTGTGTCGCGTGGCCGATCGCGGCGTGCCGGTGTTCATCGTGCCCGGGAACCACGAGCGATCACGACTGCCACACCTGCGATTCGCGTCGCACCCAGGAATACACGTGTTCGACCAGTCGCGTACGTTTGTCACCGAGGTTCGTGGGACGACTGTCGCGCTCGCGGGCTTTCCATACGAGCGCGACGTCCGCACGCGGTTCGCCGACGTGCTGCGTGAGACCGGCTGGAGCCAGGTGCCGGCGACGCATCGACTGTTGTGCATGCACCAGTGCGTCGAAGGGGCGACGGTCGGACCGGCGAACTACACGTTCACGACGGCGGCGGACGTCGTTCGGCTGAGCGACGTGCCACGAGACTTCGCCGCGGTGCTCTCGGGCCACATTCACAGACATCAGGTGCTGACGGCGGACCTGGCTCGTCGCCGCCTCGAGGTCCCGGTGCTCTACCCCGGCTCCATCGAACGAACCGCGTTCGCCGAGATCGGTGAACCCAAGGGGTTCATGGTGGTGCACGTCGGCGATCAGGATGGAGCGCAGCGTGTCCGGTGGGAATTCCGCGAGCTGCCCGCGCGTCCGATGATCCGCAAGGAGATCATCGGTGATGGACTGAGCGACACGGCGCTCGCGACCGCC
Source organism: Gemmatimonadaceae bacterium (assembly GCA_035758925.1). GTDB lineage: Bacteria > Gemmatimonadota > Gemmatimonadetes > Gemmatimonadales > Gemmatimonadaceae > DASPMP01. Next base: position 22,207 of record DASTVV010000194.1, on the reverse strand, counting down.
GTTCGAGAGATCATCGAGGCGGCGCCGCGCGACGCAGTGCTGTCTATCCGGGTGGCTGGCGGGCTGACGGACGCGCAGTGGCAGGTGGTATCATCGGCGCGGCTTCGCGAGATGGCGCCCCGGACGATGAACGTCGAGATCCTTCCCCGACCCCTCTCATCCCTCCCAACCACAGCAGCGCATCGATGATCAGCTGATCCTGGATCGGGTTGTTCAGCGTGTTGGAAAGCGTCCTGTTGGTCGTGTCGTACTTGTGCTCGTAGTCGATGTCGTTGTGGCCCATGTTGAGGTACACCATCCGGTACTTCTTGTTGGTCCACACGACTGGGTAGTAGCCGCTGTGCCAGATCTCGTGGGGCTTGGGTCCGGTGCCAAGCGGAAAGCTGGTCGAGTCGACCGCGAGCAGGATGTCGATGTCGGGGTTGAGCCGCAGGTCTTTCTCCCATCGATACCACTCGTTGGGAGACGACACGAACGTCGCGGGAAGACCGCGCGTCACCGGGTGCGCGCGATCCTCGACGCGGAGCACCGCGGAGGTCGGCCGCCACGTGTTGCTCTTGTATTGTCCGGCGCCAAGAAACGTGTCGTGGTACCAGCTCCAGTTGGCCGGCACCTCGGAGGGCGTCAGCGCGAAGCCCGCGAAGTGGAACCCCATCCACGCGCCGCCGCGCTCCATGTACGCCTGGAACGCTGCCCGCTGCTCGCGTTGCTCGGGCCGCCGGTCGAGGAAGACGACGACCTGGTATCGAGCAAGTGTGTCCACGTTCAGCTTGTTCCAGTCCGACGTCGTGTCGTAACTGAAGTTGTACTTCGCCGCGACCTCCGGGAACCAACGCTCGGCTTCGCGCACGAAGCTGATGTGGGCCTGATCGTTTCTCTCGGTGTGGAAGGCGAGGACGCGGAACGCAGGTTCGGGGGGACGGGCGCCGAGGATGGCGATACAGCAGGTAAGTGCCGCGAGGTGACGGAGGCGCATTTGGGCGAGAATGTGCGGGATGACTTGGTGGGCAGGCAAGAACTAGTGGTTCGCGGGACGTCCTGAGCAGGCTCGCCTCGAGGGCCAGGCACGAAATCTCGGAGTAGTGGTCCGGTCCGATCGGTTCGGACGACTTACCATTCCGAGGAACCCACCTTCGAGCTCGTTCACCATCGCCAGCCCGCGCAGTCGCGGGTTGGCTCTACGACTCTCGAAGCGGGGCATCCCATGAAACGCAGAAACCTCACAACCGCGGCAGTGGCATTGGCCATCGCCCTGGTGCAGACGGCAGCCGCGGCACAAAGCGGTGGCGGGCCAAAACTCCACGTCAATCCGAGATGGCACGAGTGCTCGTTCCAGATCGATCCGTCCCTGACGCAATCGGCGTGGCATCAGTTCACGGAGGAAGCCGGCCTGGTGGTGTACTTCCGGTCGCTCAACGACGCGCGACCAATGGGCCGCGGGAAGTTCGAGGTCTCGCTGCTGCAATGGCAGACGGGCATCGATGACGCGGACGCCGCCTGGAACGACACCTTCGTGCATCCGGATTCGACGCACTATCTGTTCGAAGGCAGTGGGCTGAAGTTCCCGGGCCTCATGGCCAGGGCAGGCATCACCCCCGGCACCGATGTCGGCGTCTACCTGACGAAGAATCCCAACGCGAACTACGGGTTCTACGGCGCCCAGGTGCAGCGCAACCTCGTCGGCGGCGCCACGGGGAATTGGGCAGCAGCGGCGCGGGTGAGCTTCGTGTCGATGTACGGTCCTGAGGACATGGACTTCAGCGTGTACGGTGTGGACCTGCTGGCGAGCAGGAAGCTGGGCCTCACGCGGTGGGCGGCGATCTCGCCATACGCCGGCGTATCCACGTACCTGGCGACTTCGCACGAAAAAACGGCCGTGGTGAATCTCGACGACGAACGCGTGCTCGGCGTTCAGGGCATGCTGGGCGCCGCGATGCAGCTGTCCGCGGCTCGCCTCGCCGTCGAGTACAGCGTCGCCAAAGTGCCGTCACTTTCGCTCAAAGTCGGAGTCGGCCGGTAGCCGCCTGGTCTTGAGCTCGAGTTGACCAGCCGGAGCGGCGACTCACCCTGTCGCCGCTGTCACTCTGGCTTGGCTCGCCGTCGCCCGTATTATTGCGGCGATGGCGAGTCTCACGCTCGACTGGATTCACCTGGCCGCGGTGGTCGGCGCCCTGCAGGGAGTGCTGCTGACGGGCGTTCTCCTCGCGCAGCGGAACAACCGTACGGCTAACCGGCTGCTCGCCGCGCTCATGGCGGCGTTCACGATCTTCCTCGCCTCGGGCGTCTACTACGCGGCTGGGCTCATCCGTGTCTACCCGCACTTCTTCGGCGTGTCGTACCAGATGCCGTGGGTGTTCGGCCCGCTGGTGTACCTGTACGCCGTCGCGGCCAGCGACCGCTCCCTGCGCTTCACGTCACGCGACCTGATTCACTTCGTGCCAGTGGTCATCAGCGTGATCGTTGCGTCGCCGTACTACTTCATGAGCGGCGCCGACAAGATCGCGATGTACGACCGGTGGCTGGTCGAAGGGCCCCCGGCCCGACTCGCATTCATCGACCCCTTCAAGTACGTGTCGGGCATCTCGTACTCGGTGGCGACCGTGCTGTACCTGCGCAGTCACGGCCGTCGCATCGAGGACAGCTACTCCAACACCGCGCGCGTCAACCTCGTCTGGCTGATGTGGCTCTCGGGCGCGGCCGGCAGCATCTGGCTCATGGCGACGGCGCTCAGGGTCGTCGATTTCGGGCAGGGGTTTCGTGACGATCACATTTCGCTCGCGATCGCGATCGTCGTCTACGGAATCGGCTACATGGGCCTGCGGCAGCCGGAGGTCTTCAGGTACAAGACCGCCGAGTTTCCCGTGCCGAGGGAGCTGAGGGTGGCGCCCACGACCCCTCCGGACATCGAGGCGGTAGTTCCGTCAACGCGCTACGAACGGTCCGGGCTGAGCGAAAGCGAAGCTGCGCAGCTGAAGGCGTCACTGCTGGCGACCATGGACGATGAACGTCCCTGGAGGGACAGCGAGCTGACGCTGGCCGACCTCGCCGTTCAGCTGAACAGCACACCGCACAAGCTGTCGGAAGTCCTCAATTCCGAGATCGGCCAGACGTTCTACGACTTCGTGAACGGCTACCGAGTGCGTGAAGTACAGCGTCGTATCCAGGCGGGCGAGGCGCGCGCGCTCAAGATGCTGGCGCTGGCGCTCGACGCCGGCTTCGCGTCGAAGTCCACGTTCAATCAGGCGTTCAAGAAGCACACGAGCCAGACGCCGTCGGATTTCCGTGAGGCGGTCGCCGCAGGAGGGCTCCAGTGAGAATCTTCAAATGGCAGATCCAGCTCCCGCATCGCAGGTCCGTTCTTGCCGCGCTGCGCCTTTCTGTGCTCTACGCCGCCAGCGTGACTGTTCTCTTCACAACGCTGCTTGTCTTCATGATGCCGCGCGACGTCACCGCCGACATGTTTGCGCTGGTCATTCCATTCGTCGTCTGCTTCAGCATCGCGATGCTGTTGCTTGCGAGCGCACGCAGGGTGGGGTTCACGGCGCTGTGGATATTGCTTTTGGGGTTGTGGGCGTGGTCAGTATTCGTCGACCGGTCTGAACCCCTCCCTGATCGCAATTTCGTCTTCTGGAGCATTCTGGCCGCTCCGCTCTACGCGATCGTTGCGCTGGGCTTTCCAGGGGCGAAGCCGACGACTGCCCGCTCTGCGATCACGTCATTGCTGGTGTTCTGCTCATGGGCGGCGTTGGTTGTCGTCGGCCTGACACGGAGTATTTCACTTTTCGCCACACCGTCCGTCGGCGATCGTCTGCTGGAGTTCGCGTGGCTCGCTGCACCCGTGGCACTGACCGCAAGGGCCATCGCGCGCATTCATCGAAGCGCGCGAGAGTCAGCTCCTTCCGAGTCAACTGGCGAGGTATCGAACCACAGTGATCACGGAGTGCACAGAGAAAGCATTGGTTGAGCAACGGTACCAGCGCAGCACATGTGTCTCTGTGTCCTCTGTGGTTCGATCATTCACTGAATCCGCTCGGGCTCCAGCAAGGTGAGACGCCCATCGGCGTCAACGCCGAGAGTGTGCACGTAGAAGTAGGGCTCGCCCATGACGACGGACGGAGCCGATACCACCGTCAGCGTCCCGCACCGGCCGATGAGATCGATGTGACGATGGCCGTGCATCACGACGGCGCGCTCGCCGATGCGCTGCAGGCGCCGCGCGAACCAGTTGCCGTTGATCAATGTCGTTCCGATCCGCACGCCGAGTCCTTCGCCGAGCCGGTGGTGTTCGACGAGGTGATGGTGCAGCGCAACGACCCAGTGCGCGCGCGGATATTGCGCGAACACTGTGTCGAGCGCGTGTGCCTGATCGAGTGACATCAGGCCCAGCGCATTCGTGAACGAGAAATGCGACTCCGCGTTCGAGTTCAGTGCGATGATGCCAAGGCCGTCGTCCCGATCGGGCAGCAACACCATGGGAAACGCCGTCGTCCAGGCGCGCTCCAGTGATCGCGAGAGTCGCCGCGAGCCGTTGTCAGCGAATGCGGTGAGCTCGGCGGCGTGCGACCGCATCGAGTCCGTGAGTGTGGTGGTGTCGACGCGTCCCGTGTCCTCGGTTACCACGTGGACACGCGCCCCTTGAATCACCTCGAGCGCCGAGAGCGTCCGCACCTGGCGCAATCGCATCTTCGGGCTCCCGGGCAGATCGAGGCGCGCGGGATTGGCGCGATCGACGATGTTGACGTCGTGATTCCCGGGGAGCGCGACGATGAGATCCGCCAGCGCCGGATTGGCATCGAACACGTCGAGCAGCTCCGCCCACTCGGCGGACGTCCCCGCGTCGGTGAGGTCGCCCGTGATCAGGATCGCGTCGAGCGGATTCGCGCGGTGCACCTCCTCCAGGCGCGTCAGCGTGTTGAGTAGCCGCTCGTTTCCACGCGTCCCCTTGCGGCCACTTCCCAGCCGAAAGCCGTATCGCTCGCCGACGACGTGAATGTCGGACAGGTGCGCCACGCGCCACGCGCGCCGGGCGGCGCTGCGCGGCCGGAACGAACGGATCTCGTGCAGCTGCGGCATCGTCGCGTCGGCAATTCCCCACACGAGCCCGGCAACGGCGCAGTAACCAGCCACGAGCACGATGCTGTTTGCCAGCCCGAAGAGCGCCAAATGCCCCGGCGACTGCAGGTCAGCGAGGGTGCCGAACCAACGTGTCGATGGCCAGACGGCGCGAGCGATCCACACGCCCAGCACACAGATCAGCATTCCAGCGATAGCGGCTGACGTAGCGCGGACCGCCGACCGACGTCGCTCGCTCGCGCCGCGCTTGATGAGCTCAGCCAGGTGGGCCAACGCCTCGCGCAACGCCGCGTAGCCGGGCTGCACCGCCAGCGCGTTCAGCGACCAGAAGCTGTTCTCCACCATGTGCCTGAGACGCGGCCCACCGAACCATGCCAGAGCGAAGAGCGCGAAGACCAGCACGAGTGTCACCCAGATGCCGGCGGATCGCGGAATTGTCGCGACCGTGCCGAACCACATCGTGACGAGCAGCGGTGCCGCGCCCAGCAGCACCGCTGGCACGACGACGAGAAGAGCGAACGCCCCAAGAAGCTTGGGAAAGCTGACTTCAGCGAGAATGCCGCCCGCGAGGGAGAGCAGGGAGCGCTTCTCCGTGCTCGATGCGTCGGACTCGACATCGCCAGCACGGGGATCGACGAGCGGCGCGCGACGTGGTTTCGGAGCCGACACCCCGATGAGCCTGAGCGCGCGTGCCATGGAAGCACAGGGTGGCAAGAGCCATGCGACGTCGAGCGCTACTCAGATTGCGGCTGGCTCATCTCCGATCATCCGGCGTCGTCCTGAAACCGCTCGGGCTCTACCTCTCCCTCGAGCTCCGCGATGCGTGTCCGCACGATGTCGTCCATGACGATGCCGTCGTACGCGAGCGCGTAGAGCAGCAGCGCACGGCGGGCGCAGCGCTCGGCGCGTTCCGTTTTCCCCATCGCGAGCTGGCGACGCCATTCGAGGTACACCAGCTCCGCGAAGAATGCACACTTGGGCCGAGCGATCTCGCCACCGGTAGTGATCAGCGGCCGCAAACTCGGCTCGTCGAGCGCGATGATGAAGCCGAGGTCGACGCCGCCCTTTCGCGCGGCCTGTTCCAGGTCGTCGCCGGCTTCCGCGTTCTTTCCCTGGGTGAGCAACCGCCTGACATGCGCCAGCACGCGCGCCATCTGGGCGATCATGCGGAGCACGTAGTCCTCGCGTTGCATCGCTCGGAGTCTGTAGTGCTGCCCGTCGCACCACAAGCGGTTTGCCGGCTGGCGCTCCGTGCGACGCCACGGCTACAATGGGGAAATCAACCTTCGCTCCCTACGCGCTCGAATGAAGAGAGCCCTCAAGGTCCTCGGCCTCATCGTCGGCAGCCTCGTCCTCCTCGCGGTCGCGTTGGTCGGCTACTTCGTCTACGGCCGATCCTCCGACATCCGTGCCGCCGAGAAGTTGATCGGCAGGCCGGCGGACACGATCCAGATCGGCGGCTTCACGTTCCGCGACCTGAACAAGAACGGCAAGCTGGATCTTTACGAGGACCTTCGGCAACCGATTCCGACGCGCGTCGAGAATCTGCTCGTGCAAATGACACTGGAAGAGAAAGCAGGAATGTTCTTCCACAACATCATTGCGCCGGGAAAGAACGGTGAGATCGCCGGCCCGTCCGAGCCGATGAACTTCATGCCGGTGCAGATCGCGCTCTTCGAGCGGAACATCAACTTCTTCAACCTGCTGTCGCTCGGCGGCGCGCAGGAGACCGCGCGCTGGCTGAACAACGTGCAGCATCTGGCCGAGCGCACCCGACTGGGGATCCCGGCGACGATCGCGACGGACCCGCGACACGCCGTGTCGATGCAGAAGTCCGTGTTTGCGTTCGACATGCGCGAGTTCTCGCACTGGCCCGATCCCATCGGCTTCGCCGCGATCGGCGACAGCACGCTGGTGCAGCAGTTCGCGCGATATGCCGCCAGCGACTATCGCACGATCGGGATTCACATGGCGCTGCATCCCATGGCGGACGTCGCCACCGAGCCGCGCTGGGCGCGCATCAACGGGACGTTCGGGGAGGACGCGAATCTCGCGGCAAAGTTGACGGCAGCCTACGTGCGCGGATTCCAGGGCGACACACTCGGGCCCACGAGCGTCGCCACCGTCACCAAGCACTTTGCCGGCGGCGGTCCGCAGAAAGACGGGTGGGATCCGCACTTTCGCTATGGAAAAGACCAGGTGTATCCGGGACACAACCTGTCCTACCACCTGATCCCGTTCCGCGCCGCAATCGCGGCGGGCACCGCGCTCATGATGCCGTACTACGGCGTGCCGGTAGGGCTCACGAAGGAAGACGTGGGTTTCAACTTCAATCGCCAGATGATCACGGACCTGCTGCGCGACACGCTCGGGTTCAAGGGTGTGGTGCTCACTGACTGGGGGCTGCTCACTCCTCCGAAGCTCTTCGGCGTCGACCTCGAGCGATTCATTCCGTTCGGCGGCGTGAAGGACTATGGCGTCGAGAGCCTGCCGCCCTATCAGAAAGCGCGGAAGGCGCTCGACGCCGGCGTGGACCAATTCGGGGGGGAGATGCGCCCGGACTACCTCGTACAGCTGGTCAACGAAGGCGCCATTCCGCAGTCACGCCTCGACCAATCCGTGCGCAAGCTGCTCACGCTCAAGTTCCAGCTTGGCCTCTTCGAGAACCCTTATGTGGACGTCGCCGCCGTACCAAAGACTGTCGGCACGCCGGAGGCCAGGCGGCTCGGCGACGAGACACAGCGACGCTCGCAGGTACTGCTCATCAACACGGAGACCAGCGGCAAGGCGACGCTGCCGCTCGCGTCGGGCACGCGGATCTACGTGGAGAATCTCGATACGGCGATTGCGGCGAAGTACGGGACCGTCGTGAAGACGCCAGAGGAGGCGGACGTCGCGATCCTCAACCTCGAGCCCCCGTTCGACCACGACCGCGGAACACTGTTCCACCAGGGGCGACTGTACTACACCGACGAAGAGCTGAAGCCGGTACGTGCGATCATGCGACTGAAGCCGACAGTGATCACCGTCTATCTGGATCGACCGCTCGTGATTCCGCAGCTCGCGGACTCGGCGCGCGCTATCGTCGGTAATTTCGGCGCGTCGAACGACGCGATACTCGACGTGCTGTTCGGCCGCTTCAAGCCGGAAGGCAAGTTGCCATTCGAGATGCCGTCGTCATGGGACGCTGTGCTAAAACAGAAGGAGGACGTGCCATTCGACTCGGAGAACCCGTTGTTCCGATTCGGCCACGGGCTGCGGTACAGGTAGGACAACTGCGGAATGGGAAATGGGAATGGGAATGGGCGGATGGACAGACTCTAGCCGGGCCCATTCCCACTTCCCATTCCCATACCGCCCTTGTGCTTGCCATCCACGTCCACCCATGCCGCGACGCCGCCGCGCGGCGACCACGGCGTCGACTCCTGCCGCCACGCGCGCATGTCGTCGGTCACCAGCACCGCGGAGTCGAAGCGGCCCGACCGGTTTGCGCCTACCATCCACAACTTGTCGGCGAAGGCCACCGGCGTGCCTCCAGCCAGTCGCGAGTGGTTGTAGCCACCGAGGATCCACATCGCGCCGCGAAAGCTCGTCGCCGCGTAGAACACGAGCTGCGGCAGCGTCGTCGATCTCCCAACCGTTTCCCACGCGGCATAGTCCGACGTCCGACGGATCACCGGGCTTACCGAGAACTGCTCGTAGTTTCCGTTGAGCGTGCCGAGAGCCCACGTGGCGCCCGCATGCTGGATGTACCTGAGGTACGCCGAGTTCATGCCGCTCCACGGCAGCGCGCCTCTGGTCCATGTGACCGCGTCTCGCGAGATCCAGGTGCCCGCGGGATGGAGCGCGACGAAGCGGCCGTCTGCCGCAACGTGAACGGGAAAGTTGTAGCTCGGCGGGAACCCCGCATCTGCCGTCATGCGGTCCCACGAGAATGCCGAGGATGTCGGCAACGAGGCGAGGCTGGCGAGCAGCAGAAGACGGGGATGCATGTCGATTTCCTGGTTGGGCATTCACTCGCTGATTGGGATGCCGGCGGGCTCCCGCATGCTTGAACCACGGAGAGCCCAGAGTCACAGAGATGACAGATTATGGCGCGGCTGAGGGGCATTGCCCGCCTGGCTAAGGTCACTTTGACTCAAGGGCCATGGATCCGCTTCCGCTCAACGACGGACATTCGATCCCCCGCATCGGGCTGGGCACCTGGCCGATGTCGGATCGGGAGGCGAGGAGCGCAGTGGGGACCGCACTGTCGGTGGGGTATCGCCTCATCGATACCGCGACCATGTATGGAAACGAGGCGGGAGTGGGCGAGGGTGTTCGCTCGTCGGGTATTTCGCGCAGCGCGATCGTGGTCACGACGAAGCTGGACGCCGACGACCAGGGCTATGACAAGACGCTGCGGGCCTTCGACGGCAGTGTGAAGCGGCTGGGGATGGACGTGGTGGACCTATACCTCATTCACTGGCCTCACCCGGAGCGAGATCTCTACGTCGAGAGCTGGCGCGCGTTCGTGAAGCTGCGCGACGACGGACGCGTCCGGTCGATCGGCGTGTCCAACTTTTCGCCAACGCAGATCGAGCGTGTAGTCGACGCGACGGGTGTCACGCCGGCGGTCAACCAGGTGGAGCTGTATCCCGGCCAGCCCCAGCGCGAGCTGCGCGAGTATCACTCGCGATACAAGATCGTGACCGAGGCGTACAGTCCGCTGGGCCAAGGGGCGGTGTTGCGGAGCGCTGTCGTCAAGCGGCTGGCGACGAAATACAATCGCGAGAACTTCGGCGTCTTCGACTTCAAGCTCGATCCCGCCGACTCAGAGGCGCTCGCGTCAGCAGGTTGAGTTCGCCTCGCCACGGCGCAGAGAAACCGGGGTAGGCCGGCTCCCGTAGATCGGTGAGCTCTCGCATCAACCAGCAACACCGAGCACCGGCGACGCCGCCGAACTCGTGACGGGCCGGTTGGCCGTCCGATCTCGGGCCTGCCGACACCTCAATTGGGCCGATTCGAGGCCGGACAGGTCCCCACCACGTACGCAGTGTTGATTTTTCAGCGGCGCTGTTGAATTTTCAGCATACCGTCCCAACCAAATGGGACGACTGGTTGTCGAACCACTCGTCAAACGTCAACGAGGATCCACCAATGGTCTCACGCGCCACTGCGATGATCGCTGCCGCCTTCGCCCTGGTGCTGCCGCCGACTGCCGCGACAGGTCAGACCCCGCAGGCTCCGACGCCCAGCCCCCAAGCCGCGAACGGCGAAGCGACTCCTTCATCGGCGACCACCGCGATGGCGGTGCGCGCCGCAGGTGCGGTCAGCATCGACGGCCGCGATCTGGACCCGGTCTGGCTCACCGCAGCGCGGTACACGCAGTTTCGCCAGTTCGAGCCGAAGGTGGACAGCGAGCCATCGTTCCGCACGGAATTCCGCGTCTCCTACGACGCCAGGAATCTCTACGTCTTCGTGCGGATGTTCGACCCGCACCCAGACAGCATCATGCGCGCGCTTTCGCGCCGTGACCAGCGCGGTCCGTCGGACCAGATCAAGCTCCTCATCGATTCCTATAATGACAAGCGCAGCGGCTACGAGTTCGCCGTGAATCCCGACGGCGTGAAGCGCGACTACTCGATGAGCAACGACGGCAACGAGGACGACTCGTGGAACGGCATCTGGGACGTAGCCACCACGGTGGACTCGCTCGGCTGGACGGCGGAGTTCCGCATCCCTCTCTCGCAGATGCGCTACAACAAGGCCGCGAGCAACACGTTCGGGTTCGGCATCTGGCGCGACATCGAGCGCTACCGCGAACGCGTGAGCTGGCCGCTCTGGTCGCCCAAGAAGGCGGGTCTCTCGTCGCAGCTGGGCGAGATCTCCGGACTGGTCGGCCTATCGACCGAGCGTCGAATGGAGGTGACGCCATACGCCGTCACCAAGAACGTGCAGCGTCTCAACGCGTCGTCCACCTATGATCGCAATCAGGAGATGACCGTTGGCGGCGACGTCAAGCTCGGCATCACGCCGAATGTCACACTCGACGCGACGGTGAATCCGGACTTCGGCCAGGTGGAATCGGATCCGTCCGTGGTGAACCTCACGGCGTTCGAGACGTTCCTGGGGGAGCGCCGGCCGTTCTTCGTCGAGGGCTCCGGCCTGTATCAGTTCAACCTGAACTGCTACATCGTGGTGGACTGCTCGACCAATGAAGGGCTGTTTTATTCGCGGCGCATCGGGCGATCGCCTGCGCTGCGAGGTCTCTACGGCGACAACACGACGCCGACCTCCACGACGATTGCGACCGCGGCCAAGCTGACCGGCCGCACGCCGAGCGGCCTCTCGTTCGCCGCGCTGGACGCGATCACGCCACGAGTGGACGGTGTTGCCGCTGCACCTGGCGCCGAGCGCCGCACCGTTGAGCCATTCACCAACTTCGGGCTGCTGCGCGCGCAACAGGACCTCCGCGGCGGTGACATGGGCATCAGCTGGATCGGCACGGCGGTGAACCGCACGATGGACCAGTGGACTGATCCTTACATGCACGGCACCGCATACGCCACCGGCGCTACCTTCCGCAACCGGTTCTCGAAGCGCCGCTACGAGCTCTCGGGCATGTTCGCCGCGTCGCGTGTCACCGGTACGCCGGAAGCCATCGCGGCGACACAAACCAGCTCGGTGCACTACTACCAGCAGCCGGGTGACAAGCTCACGGTGGACTCGTCGCGCACGTCGCTCTCGGGCTACTCGTCACAGCTGAAGTTCGGCAAGTACTCGGGCGGCATCACGCGTTTCGAGACGAGCGTGATCCGGACGTCGCCCGGCTTCGATGTGAACGACCTCGGCTTCCTGCGTCGCGCGGACTACACGGACTGGAGCACGTGGGCAGCGCTCTCGTGGCGCGAGGCCCGCGGCATCTACCGGTGGGCGCAGCTGAACGGCAACCACTGGGAGACCTGGAACACATCCGGCGCGCGGCTGCAGAACGCGCTGAACTTCAACGGACATATGGGGCTGGATAACCTTGGCTTCCTGAACAACTGGGACGTCCACCTCGGCACCACCATCGATCGGCTGACGGAGAGCTACTGCGACCGCAACTGCACGCGCGGTGGTCCGCCGGTGCGTGGCTCGCGCGGGTTCTATCCGTGGGGTGGGTTCAACAGCGACAGCAGGCGCGTGGTGTCCGGCGGATTCTGGTTCAATTACTGGCACACGGACGAAGGCAAGACGACCGGCCACGCGCTCAGTCCGTATCTCAGCTTCCGCATGTCGACCCAGTTCTCGCTCTCGATCGGGACAGACTTCAGCACCGACCACAACAACACACAGCACTTCGGCAAGTTCACGGACGCGACAGCTCCGTTCGCGACACACTACTCGTTTGCCCATCTCGAGCAGCGCACGACGTCGATGAACGTGCGGATGAACTACACGATGACGCCCGACCTGACGCTGGAGCTGTACGCACAGCCATTCACGGCGCGGGGAACGTTCTCCGATTTCCGCGAGCTGAGCGCCAACCCGGGCGCCGAGAAGTACGACGATCGATTCCAGGCCTTCACGCCGCCGTCGACCGCGGCGACGACGTTCAAGTCGACCGCGTTGATCACGAACAGCGTCGTGCGGTGGGAGTATCGGCCGGGATCCACGCTGTTCCTGGTGTGGCAGCACGGGCGCTCGGGGCCGGATCCGCTCAAGGATCAGTTCAGCCAGGCATGGTCGCGCGATTTCCGCCAGCTGTTCGACCTGCATCCGGACAATACGTTCCTGATCAAGGCCGCGTACTGGCTCAGTCGCTAGTCGCAGTTGAAGGGGGGACGACGGGCCGTCGCGCGCGAGCGCGGCGGCCCGTCGCACGGTGGCCTACCTTGAGCGCGGTCTGAGCCTTGCCGCCCACGCAAGAGTGCCGATAGCCCTGCAAGTTGTGCTCTTCGTCGTACCGTGCGTCGCGATCGTGGTGTGGTCGCGCGACCTGTTGCGTCGCCGATTGACTCAGACCGAAATCGCACACGCGGAGAAGGTCGTGCCGTTCCTGCTGGGAACGGTGGGCAGCTTCTACGGCCTGATCTCGGGCTTCATGCTGTCGAACTCGTGGACGCAGCTGCGACAGCTGCAGAGCTCCATGACCGCGGAAGTCAGCGCGATGGCGGACATGTCTCGCATCGCGTCGAACCTGCCCAAGCCGTTCTCGGACGAGATGCAGTCCGACGTCTACCGATACCTCCAGACGCTGATCGATTCCGAGCTCCCGCTGATGAAGCGTGGGCAGGGGAGTGAGACCACGACGCGTGCGCTGACCGACATGTGGTCGACGCTCGGGCGCTTCAAGCCCCAGTCGTCCTGGGAAGGAACCCTCCAGGGAACAGCGGTGAACAAGCTGCTCGCCATCGGCGAACAGCGGCGCGAGCGACTCTTCTTCAGCCGACAACGACTGCCACCGATGCTCTGGTGGATCCTGATAGGCAGCAGTCTCATCATCGTGTCGGGCGCGAGCATGGCGAGCCTCACGTATCATCGACCGGCCGGTTTCTTCCTCGGTTCGGTCGTAGCCGTGCTCGTGGTCGTACTGCTCTCGATCCGCTTTCTCGAGCGACCATTCCAGTACCGTCTTGCCACGCAGCCGAACGAGTACGTCGTGCTGTGGCAATTGCTCGGCGGGCCGCAGGCCGCGTCGAAGTAGCTTGTGCATCCGAATTCAGCGTCGCGACACTTCTTGAAGCCGTCGAAGAGCGTGATGCTCGACGAGACGCCCGTGCCGAAGGACTGCGCCGTCTGGTCGACGACCCGCCCTTCGGTCTCGCTGAAGTTGCGTCCCACATCCACGCCGTTGCTCACATTGAAGCGCAGGGCGGGAAGAAACTGATTGCTCGGCGAGTAGATGTTCGTGTAGGCGAGATTCTGCCGCGCGCGGCTGAGCGCGATCTCGGCGGACTTCACGGTCGCTTTGGCGACGCTCAGTTCGCGTTGATCGGGCCGAACTCCGCCGCCGTGACGATCCTGGCATCGAGGAGCTGCTTGTTGCGCGAGTATTCCTCCTGCGCGAGCTCCAGCTGCGCCCGGGTCCGCTCGAGGCCGGCCTGCGCATCCTGCACGGTCTGGCGCTGGAGCGTCGGATCGATCGTGGCGAACAACTGACCCTTCTTCACGCGAGCGTTGAAGTCGGCCAGGATCGAGGAGATCTGGCCGGACACCCGGGTCCCGACCTGCACCGTTCGGACGGCGCTCAGGACACCGGTCGCGGAAACGGTGGACGACTGGTTGCCTCGTTCGACGGCACCGAAGCGATAGGCCGGCGTTTCCTTCGCGTCGGCGCGATTGTGCAACCAGGCGCCTCCGACCAGCGCGGTAAGTGCTGCGACGCTGACGGCCATCGTTGTCTTTCTCATTGTAAGCCTCTTTGCGGTCCTATCGGGCTTACGCACCGCGATGACTCACGCGTCGGGCGAAGTTACCAAGTGCACGTCCGCGTCATGTTGGCACGTTGGCGGCACGTTGGCGGCACGGAGGCGTCGGGCTGCTGGGGCCGCTAGTGACCGCACCGCACGCGCCGTATGTTCTTCGACGATTCTCGCACACCAGTTCGTCGTCCCAGCCCGGAGCATCAGTGCGCGTTCTCTCCCGTTGTTCCCTGGCCGTCATCGTCGCAGCCGTCTCGTTACGCGACACCGCGGCAGCCCAGGTCCCGCAATCACGTCCCCGCGACCCCGTCGACCGCGCCTCACGCATCGCCGACTCGGTCCTCAAGCTCATGACGCTCGAGGAAAAGCTCGGACAGATCACGCAGTCGCCGGTGGGGTTCGGACAGATGGGCCCCACGGTGGACTCCGCCGGCCAGCGCGCCGTGCGCGAGGGCAAATTGGGATCGCTGCTGGGACTCTGGGGCGCCGACGAGACGCGTCGCATGCAGCGCATCGCGGTCGAGCAGTCGCGACTGCACATCCCGCTCATCTTCGGCTATGACGTGATCCACGGGATGCGTACCGTATTCCCGATCCCTCTCGCGATGGCGGCGTCGTTCGATCCCGCGGCATCGGAGCGGGCGTCAAGGGTTGCCGCGCTCGAGGCGAGCGCGATGGGTGTGCACTGGACATTCGCGCCCATGGTGGACATCGCGCGCGACCCGCGTTGGGGTCGCATCATGGAGGGCGCCGGCGAGGATCCGTATCTCGGCTCCGTGATGGCAGCGGCGCAGGTGCGAGGCTTCCAGGGCAAGGATCTCACCTCGCCGACGTCGGTGCTGGCGACGGCCAAACACTTCGCCGCATACGGCGGCGCCGAGGGCGGTCGCGACTACAACACCGTGAGCATGTCGGAGCGCGACCTGTGGAATACGTACCTGCCGCCTTTCCATGCGGCAGCGCGCGCGGGCGCGGGCGCATTCATGGCTTCATTCAACGAGATCAACGGCACGCCGGCGCACGCCAATGATTGGCTCCTCACCGACGTGCTGCGTCGCCAGTGGGGCTTCAAGGGCATGGTGGTGAGCGATTGGAGCGGCATCTGGGAGATGATCAGTCACGGGCTGGGCGACAGCCTGACGGTCGGGCGACGTGCCCTGCGCGCAGGCGTCGACATGGAGATGTCCAGTACGTTGTGGCGCGACAAGCTGCCGGCCGAGATCCGCGCGGGCCGATTCCCGGTCGCGGTTCTCGACACCGCCGTGCATCGCGTGTTGCGCAGCAAGGCAGCGATCGGCCTGTTCGAAGACCCGTATCGCGGCACCAGCGCCGAACGCGAGCGCCGCGACGTGTTGTCCGCGTCGAACCGCGCGGCCGCGCGCGAGGTGGCGCGCGAGTCCATCGTGCTGCTCACGAACAACGCAGCCGGCGGCACGCCTGCCCTTCCGCTGAGCAAGTCCGTTCGCTCGCTCGCGGTGGTCGGTGCGCTCGCGGCGGACTCGGGAGCGACGCTCGGATTCTGGGCGGGCGCCGGACGGGCGCAGGACGCGATCAGCGTAATCACGGCGCTTCGTCGCGCGATGCCGCAGCTTCAGGTGACGTACGCGCCGGGCGTCGCGCTCGACACGACGGTGATCCAGGGTCCGATGAGCAGCCCTGGAATCACGCAAGCCGAGGACGCCGCACGCGCCGCTGACGCGGTGCTGCTCGTCCTGGGTGAACGCGCCGAGATGAGCGGCGAGGCAGCGAGCCGCGCGAGCATCGAGCTGCCGGGCGCGCAGCTGCAGCTGGCGCAGGCCGTGGTGCGCGCGGCGCGCGCGTCGAGCCCCACCAAGCCTGTGATCGCCGTCATCATGAGCGGACGTCCGCTCGCGCTCCAGTGGCTGGCAGACAGCACGTCCGCGCTCGTGGAAAGCTGGTTCTTGGGCGTCGAGCACGGGAACGCGGTCGTGGACGTGTTGTTCGGCGACTACGCGCCGAGCGCAAAGTTGCCGGTGACGTTCCCGCGTGTGACGGGGCAGGTCCCGATCTACTACGGGCACAAGAACACGGGACGTCCGCCGCGGAACGACAAGTGGAACTCGAAGTACATCGACGTGCCCTGGACGCCGCTCTTTCCGTTCGGCCATGGGCTGACGTACACGACGTTCGGGTACGCGAATCTCAAGGTGTCGAGCGCGACGCTCCGCGGGTCGGACTCTGTCGTGGCGAGCGTGGACGTCAGCAATACCGGCAGCCGTGCTGGCACGGAAGTCGTGCAGCTCTATCTGCGCGACGACGCGGCAAGCGTCACGCGTCCCGTGCGTGAGCTGCGCGGCTTCACCCGCGTAACGCTCAATCCCGGCGAAACGCGCACCGTGCGGTTCACGCTCAAACCGGACGACCTCGCGCTGTACGATCGTGACATGCGGCGTGTGGTGGAGCCGGGGACGTTCACGGTCTGGGCGGGCGGGAGCTCGGCCGCGACGCTCGAGCAACGGTTCACGGTCACGGGCGACATCGTCGTCCTCGGTCAAGCTCCGCCGCGCATGCGGTAGGGCCGCGCGCTGGGCCTGCGCGTGCGCGCCCGTCTGAGCGTCGCGCACTCGCCGGCTTGCTGCGCGTGACCGCGCGCGAACGCCGCGCAAGCGCGGAGTCGTCGCGCAGGGTACCTCGCCCAGTGTGTGAACGGCCGTTCCGCGTCACGGCGACTCAGCGCCGCCCGACTCGGTCGTGCCGCCCAGGGCGTCGGCATGAGTTGCTCGCCGAGGTCGGTCCTCCTCCAGCGGCGTGAGTTGCGCGCGACAGGATGGGACTCCTTCGAAGGGATCGGCGGGGTGGGACTCCCTGGAGCGGACCGTCTGAGGCAAGCCGCGCCAAATGCGCGGCCGCCGAAGCCAACGAGCACCGCAGGAGCGAAGCGGAGGAGCGCAGCGACGAAGCGAGAGCGACGAGGAGCGCAGTGTGGTCCGCGAAGGGAGTTCCATCCCGTCGCCCGCGCAGGAGAGTCCCTATCCCCTCGTCCGTAGCCGCGCCATGATACTGTGGACTGGACCTTGCCGCGAGCAGATATCATGCAACGCGAACTTGGAAGGACCGGCGAAAAAGTGTCTGCGGTCGGACTCGGCGGATGGCATCTCGCCCTGCCGCACGTCGACGAGGCGCTGGGGATTCGGCTCGTGCGCAAGGCCGTGGACGCGGGCATCACGTTCATGGACAACTCGTGGGACTACAACGAGGGCAGGAGCGAGATCCGCATGGGCAAGGCGCTCAAGGACGGATACCGCGACCGCGTCTTCCTCATGACCAAGATCGACGGCCGGTCGAAGAAGGAGGCCGCGCGCCAGCTGGACGAATCCCTGCGCCGGCTCCAGACCGACCGCATCGATCTCGTGCAGCACCATGAAGTCATCCGGTACGAAGATCCGCACCGCATCTTCGATCCCGAGGGCGCCAACGCCGCGCTGCTCGACGCCAGGAAGGCGGGCAAGATCCGCTTCATCGGCTTCACGGGTCACAAGGACCCGCACGTTCACCTGCACACGCTCGACGTGGCACGCGAGAACGGCTTTGCGTTCGACGCCGTACAGATGCCGCTCAACGTGATGGATGCGCACTACCGGAGCTTTGCGCTTCTCGTGTTGCCGGAGCTCGTGCGGCAGGGCATCGGCGTGCTGGGCATGAAGAGCATGGCCAACGGCCATATCCTGAAGTCCGGCACGGTGACAGCGCTCGAGTGCCTGCACTACGCGCTCAATCTGCCGACGTCCGTCGTGATCACCGGTTGCGACACGGAGCCGATTCTCGATCAGGCGGTGAACGCCATGCAGACGTTCAAGCCGCTCTCGGATGCCGAGGTGGATCGCATCCTGGCGAAGACGCGGGTGCCGGCGGCGAAGGGCGAGTTCGAGTTGTTCAAGACGTCGTCGGCCTACGACGCGACGGCAAGTAATCCCGCGTGGCTTGGTGAAGAGTCGGAGCGCGTGACGAGCGCGGTGTCGGGCTAGTCGCTCCTATCGACAACCGACGTTCGTTCACGCTCCTGGCTGTTCGTCCATCTCGAACAGCTCCGACGTCGCCACAAGGCTTGGCCAGTGAATGCGGTGGAGCTCCATGAACTCCGTCGCGGTCTCGAGCGCTTCCTTCCTGGTGCTGGCCTGGAGAATCGCCCAGCCACCGATCACTTCCTTGGCTTCGGTGAAGGGCCCGTCGGATACGGTCAGCTTGCCTTTCTCGAGACGGAAACGTGTGGCCGTATCGCTCGATTTGAGGCCGCCGGTGTCCACGATTCTGCCCGACGAATAGCCTTTTTCGACGAAGGGGCCCATCGCGTCCATGAGCGGCTTGGGCGGCGCTTCGCCCCGGTACTTCTCGCTCATCTTGATGATCGCCATGTATTTCTTCATCACTCGTTCTCCGTGCGATTGTAGAAAGGTTCGGTCTCTGCCCTTCACCGAGACGTCGAACGACACCCCGAAAAATCGACACGCCGTGTACGATTGCGTGAAATGCCCGGTTTCGTCGGGTTAACGAGCGACCGGAGTCGGGCTACGGCAGCGATTGCCTGGTCTCGAGCATCTCGGCCCAGAGGTCACCGACCTTGGCAACGCGCGCGGTCATGTCCCGCAGCGTGAACGTGCGTGGGCCCACCTTGCCGCGCTCGATCTCTTCCCACGTGCAAGGCGCAGAGATCGGGGCGCCGGGCTTGGGACGCACCGCGTAAGCGGCAGCGAACGTCGCGCCGTACTCGTTGCGACCGGTGTCGACGAAGATGCGTCCGCCGCGGTCCGCTTTGTGGAACTCACGCGTGAAGTTCTTCGGATCGCGACGCACCAGCTCTTCGCCGACGCCGTGCGCGAAACGGGCGACCTTGCCGCTGTCCGCCTTGCCGTCCAGCGGTACCACTATATGGAAGCCCTTCGACCCGGATGTCTTCACCCAGGTCTCCAGGCCGAGCTCGGCGAGCATGTCGCGGAGGAACAGAGCACCGGCGCGCACCCGCGACTCGTCGTCGTTGCCTGACGGGTCGAGGTCGAAGACACAGATATCCGGCTTGTGCACGTGCGGCACGCGCGAGACGAACACGTGCGGCGTGATGCAGTTCTGATTCGCCAGCCACACGAGCCCGCGCGCGTCCCGGATGACTGGGTAGTGCACCGTGCCACCCTTCTTCGCGAGCTCGACGCGCTCCAGCCAGTCGGGGAAGCCCTTGGCGACATTCTTTTGAATGAATCCTTCCTGGCCGATGCCGCGATTGAATCGCTCCATCGTCACGGGGCGTCCGATGATGTGCGGCAGCATGACTGGCGCGATCGCTTCGTAGTACGCGCACATCTCGCCCTTGGTGATGCCGTCGTCCGGGAACATCACCTTGTCGGGATGCGTGATCGTGACGCCGATCTCCGCCGGGCTGGCCCCCGTGTCCGCTGCCTTCTTCCGGCTCGACTTTCGGGCCGGCTTTGCAGTCGCTTGTGCGCGTGTTTTCGTCGCTGTCTTCGCGCGTGCCATCACGTCACCCTCCCCCACTTCCTGATCCGCAGTCAGGTCCGAAGTTAGGTCCGCCCCTATTGGCCTGTCAGTGGCAAGCTGTGTCAGAGCGAGAGCATCCGGGCGTGTCGCTTTTGACACAGTAGGGCATCGCTCGCAGGCGCGTAATTGTGGCGAATCTCCCGAGTCGCAACGAGTTAGCACCGCGCGACGGCAATGGCAGCAGCCCTGCATTCACGGGGCCACCCACCTTGCCCCGGAGGCATTGTGCCGAACACATCTCGTTCACTCGTCGTATTCGCTGCTGTCTTGCTGACCGCGCTGCCGGTGGCGACGGCCGCAGGCCAGTTCGCGATCAGTCCCTTCCTCTCATACGTCCCCAGTTCCGCCAGCAATCCGTACGCCGGTATGGCGCTCACCATGGGCGGCACCACCGGCGGCCTCGCGATTCGGGCCAGCGGCGACATGGAGATTCCCAGCGAAGAGGAGAGGAGGATCATTGAGGCGACCGGCAGAAACTCCTATCGCTTCCGCGCCGCCGATGCGGACGCCATGCTGAATCTCGGTGGCCTGGGCGGAGGTGGGATGCACGGCATCCGGCCGTACGTCTTCGCCGGAGTTGGCCTCGTCGCGAGCGACAGCATGGACGTGGACGGCCCGCGGAGGGGATGGAGCTACGGGACGGGCGCAGCGCTTCTACTGGGGCGCAACATCGACGTGTTCGGCGAAGCGCGTTGGCGAATGTCCGAGTTCGTTCTGCCCACGTCAGACCTGGCGCCTTCCCCCGAAGGCGAGTTTCGCTTTGGTCTCACCTTCCGCACGGGTGGTGGATCGCGATAGCCTGCGCACCACCGATGTTGATCGCTCCTACGGAGTCTCCCGCACCACGTCGCGCGCGTTCTTGTCCGTTCGCACTCCCCGCAATCGCGAGTGCCGCAGCTTGCCGTGCACCGTCCACTCGATGAAGGACACCTGCACTACGATCTCCGGTCGCACCCAGTGCGCACGGAGACGCGGCAGGCCCGTGGCTTTCGTAAACGGAGACTCGGGAATCTCGAGCGCATCGAGTCGCGCGCGCAGCTCGGTCAGCAGCCTGGTGTCGAATCCCGTTCCGACCTTCCCCGCGAAGACGAAATCGTTGCCCTCGTAGTAGCCGACGAGCAGTGCGCCGAGCCCGACGCGTGCGCCCTGCGGATCGGTGAAGCCGCCGACGACGAGCTCCTGCGATGCTTCGCACTTCATCTTGAGCCAGAGCTTCGAGCGCTTGTGCTCGTACGGCGCATCGCGCCGCTTCGCGATCACGCCTTCCCATCCCTCGGCGCACGCGCGCTCCCATGGCTTCGCGTCGTCCATGGTCGTCACCAGCTTCACCGGCGCTTCAAAGCTCAGGGTGCGCAGGATGGCCTTGCGCTCGACCAGCGGGAGACGCGTGACATCGCGCCCATCGATCCAGAGCACGTCGAACACGTAGTAGGCGACGCGATCGTCGCCGCGCCAATTGAGCTCGCCGTCGAGAATCGCGTCGTTCACACCCAGCGCCGCGATTGCGGCCGACACCGCGGGGTTGTGCTGCGGCAGCTTGTTGCGCGACAGCAGACGGACGTCACGCCCCTGCTTGAACGCCAGCGCGCGGATGCCGTCGTACTTACGCTCGAACACCCACTCGGGGCCGGTGAACCGCTCCTGCGTGAGCGTCGCTGCCATCGGCTCGAGCCATTCGGGTAGCGACGCCACGTCCCCGCCGGATCCTGCGTGTGCTTAGTTCTGAGGCGTAGTCCGCTGGCCGACCGTGCCCCCACGGGCCCGCTCGAGCCAGGTGATCACTGCGGTCGCGAGCGCGATGCGCTTGTCAGACCACGAATGGTCCGTCGGCTGATGCACCGTCGTCACGCGCGTGTTGCCAGCCGCTCGCAGCGCCTGCACCAACGGATCGGTATGACGCGCGAGTCCGTCGTTCGATGTCGCGACGAGGAGCCGCGTGCGCGCGAGCCCCGGCACGGCTGCCGGGAATCCCCAAGCAGCGCCCTTCGCGATCACTTCATCTGCCATCACCTGGGCACTGGTTCCGCTGAGCGACTCGAGATTGTCGGCCATGAATGCGATCAGCGAGTCGCGCTGCATCTGGCCGACCCGCCCCATGTCCGCCGCGGAGATCATGATGGCACCCAGGAGCTCAGGGTGATGTCCCGCCGTGTGTGCCACCACCCAGCCGCCCATGCTGTGTCCCGCGATCACCATGCGTGTGGTGTCGATGCCGAGCTGGCGCGCGTTGGCCGTGT
>DASTVV010000015.1:0-37081 GCA_035758925.1 Gemmatimonadaceae bacterium | reverse complement strand
AAGTTCCTCGTCCGGCGGTCGAATGCCTGAAACGGTTGACGAAGTCCGGTCCGCACGGCTTGCCCCACCTGCCCTGGGTGGGAGCGGGAGTGCGGGCGGACTCCTCAAGGTCCTCGGAGTCCTGTTCGGGATCACGATGATCGTCGGCAACACCATCGGGTCGGGGATTCTCCGAACTCCTGGCGAAGTTGCCGCGCGGCTCCCGTCGCCCGCCTGGTTCCTCGGCGTGTGGATCGCCGGCGCGTTGTACTCGGCGGCCGGCGCCATGACGATGGCCGAGCTGGCGGCAATGCTGCCCAGGTCGGGCGGACAGTACGTGTACGCCCGTCGCGCGCTGGGTGAATACGCGGGCTTCGTCATCGGCTGGACCGACTGGATCTCGAGCGCGGCGGCGATCGCGGCGGGCGCCATCGCGCTCGGTGAGCTGACGAATCTGCTGTGGCCGACGCTCGGGATCTCCAACACCTTGGTGGCGGTGACCGTATCGCTGGTCTTCGGCATCGTGCACTGGATTGGCGTCAAGTCTGGCGACGTCTCGACGCAGGTCCTTGGCTTCATCAAGATCGCCACGCTGTTCGCCGTGGCGATGGCCTGTCTGACGGCTCCGCCGCTGGCAACCACCGGGCGCGCCACGGCTGCGTTTCCAACAGGCGTGGCGCTCTCTGGCGCGCTGGTGCTGGCCTTCCAGAGTGTGCTCTACACGTACGATGGCTGGACGGGAATGACGTACTTCGGCGGCGAGGTACGCGACCTGAAGCGCGTGGCGCGCGCGATGGCATTCGGCGTGTTGTCCGTTGGCGTCGTGTACGTGGCCCTGAATGCCGCCTTCCTGCACTCGCTCGGCATTGCTGCGCTGGCGGGCGAGAAATTCGCCGCGCGGACCGCCGCGGTGGGCATTTTCGGGGACATCGGCGACCGCGTGGTGAGCGCGGTGATGGCGGTGAGCATTCTGGGCAATGTGAGCGCGATAACGATGCTGACGTGCCGGGTGCCGTTCGCGATGGCGGAAGACGGGCTGCTGCCGCGGGCGGTGGCGCGCGTGAACCGGCGCGGCACGCCGGACGTCTCGCTCACTGCATCAGTCGCAGTCGTCCTGATCCTCATCGCGACCGGGACGTTCGCGTCCGTGATCGCGTTGGCCGCGTTCTTCTATGTAATGCAGTACGCCGTGAGCTTCGCATCGCTGTTCGTGCTGCGGGTGCGCGAGCCGGATCTGCCCCGCCCGTACCGCGCGTGGGGCTATCCGGTGATCCCCGCGATCGTGTTGCTCGGCGCGACGGCGTTCGTGGTCGGGAGCTTTTTCGGCGATCGCGCGAACAGCATCAGGTCAGTGCTGGTGCTCCTCGCCAGCTATCCCGTGTATCGCGTGGCGACTCGGCTTCGCAACCGGCGGCGTCCAGCCTCGCCCGCACCCGCCGTCTAGCGATCGACCTGCTGGTGCCGTCGGGGAGGCGATGACTACATCCAGGGCGCCACCGGCGATCGTAGTGCGGCCGAGGCTCCGTATTGTCCATGGGGTGCGCGACCAGGAGGAGTGGAATAGCTACCGGATCAACTCACGCGGCTCGAGCCGGCGAGGCGTCAACGGTTCACCAAGGGATCGGGCCCTGGTCCCGGTAGGTCACTTCGTGGACAATCACCGCAGCCACGAGAGACACGAGGGCCGTTAGGGCCGCGGTGCGGCGGACGGCGATGCGGCTCTGGGCTACCGATGTCACGTGCGCGACCGGGACGGCGAAGCGCGTTGATCGCAGGCCGTCCCACCCGAGGGCAATGATCGAGTCCTGCCGCACTACGGGATTCGTGACTCGCGTCCGCTCTCCGTTAGCCGTGGTCACGAGGACCACGCGGTCCCTGCGGGAACCCTCCACGGCGTCGGGCACGGATTGTGTCTCCACGACCCACCTCGTGCAGGCGTTCAGCGCCATGAGCGTGATCAAACCAGCGGCAATCGGACGTGCGAGCGCTGAAGACATGCTCATACAACCGTCTGATTGCCCTTCCGCGTCACCGCCGTATGACGTCGCCGATCGGCGCGGCTGCCTGCGTGGCGTCCCGCCGAAAGTCGAAGCCGAGCAGCGCCGCTACCGTCGCGGCGATCTGCGACTGCGCCACGTTCGTCCCAGCCCCGCGTTCGCCGAGCGCTGGCGTGTCGGGACCGATCACGGCGACCCACCATTCCTCCGCGCCCCTGACGTCGCGGCCGTGATCGGTCCAGTTGTCCGTCCGGCCGCGGCCGTGATCGGTCGTGACGATCATGGTCGTGCGATCGCGATACACCGAATCGGATTGCACGAACGACCAGAGCTCGCGCAGGAAGCCGTCCACCGTGTGTGCCGACGCGAGAAGGCGGTCGTAGCGTCCGGCGTGCGCCCACTCGTCCGTCTCACCATAGCCGACGAACACCACGCGCGGATGGCGCGCCTCGAGATAGCGCATCATCACCGAGTGCATGAGGACGTCGTACGCGTTGTTGTCCCATTCGCGGATCGACGTGGCATACAGCCGATTGAGCAGCGAATCTGCGGCGTTGCTGGGCCTGGCGTACGGCGTTTCCCACCCGACGTGCATCGGCAGGCCGCTGCGCCGGCGAGCGAAGATGTCGGCGAATACGTCCCAGGTCGCGAATGCCGCGACCTCTCCCTTGAGCTCCGGCTGGCGGTTGAGCCACTCGAAGACGGTTACATTCGGATTGATCCCGAACTCGTTCCGGTCGATGCGCGGGTCGGGCGCGCCGGCGAGCATCTCGTTGTAGCCGGGATAGGAAAACTTGAGGCCATTCGTGACGGTCGCGACGCTCCCGATGTTCCGATTGCCGAAGATCTGTCCCTGTCGGCCGATCACGCTCCACGTGAATGGGAGCAGCGCTTCGCGCCGTGCCTGCGAGCCGGCGCGCCAGTAGTCCGTCAGGATCCGGCGGTTGTCCCAGTCCGGTCGGCGCTTGTCGGTGAAAACGATGGTGGAATCGGCGCCGCCGAACAGCTCCTGCCAGCGCAGTCCGTCCGTCACGACGAGGATGATGTTCTTCGTGTGCAACGGCGCCGGCGCCTGTACCTGCGCTGACGCGCCGGCGACGGACAGAGCCAGGATCGCGATCACGCGCCTGAGATGGACCATGTGTATCCGGCTGAGTGTTCGTGAAGGAAACCGGGATTGACACGCTTCGCAACTCACCGGACATTGCGCGCGCGTTCACTCGGCTCGCCAACCGCCTTTCGTCGACGTTGGCTGGGCGTCTTCGAGCCGATTGCACCTGTGGAGGTTGTCGATGCGACATCTCTGGCGGGCTGTCATTGCCACAGTCGCCCTGGCCCATGCCGTCGCGTGCGCGGATAATGGACCAGAACCGGCCTTGATCCCCGGCACGTATGGGCTCGAACAGATCGCCGGCAACGCCCTCCCCTACGCTGATGGCTCAGGAGAGACGTTCACGAACGGCACGATCGTGTTTGCTGCCGACCAGCGTTACACGCGGACGACCAGCTCCGAGACTGCCGGCGGTCTGCTCCATTCCACCATTGAGTCAGGAGTCTGGACGCAACGCGGCAGCAACCTTCAGCTGGCTGGTGTGCACTCGCTGACGGCGACCATTCATAACGGCGTGATCACGATTGCACTGAACAACCTGGACTGGACCTACCGGCGCCAGTGACGTTCGCGCGACCCCTTACCGCCTGTCCTCCGTCAACGTTTCCGGCGATTCGATCTCCTGCTGATCCCCGCCCATCGAGATCGCGATGAGCTGGTAGGTCATGAGTGCTTCTGGCTTCCGGCGTGCGCCCCAGAAGTTCTTCGTGTCGAACGCGGGATGCTCGTAGAACCGTGGCGCGTCTGCGATCGGCTCGCCGCGCCGCTCCAGCCTGGCAACCAGCTCACGCTCGCGGTCGCGTGACAGGTTGGTATGGTCATACGGTGTGAGCGACGCCAGCGTCTCGCGCGTGATGGAGCCGAGGCTCACCACATCTTCGTCGTCGTTGAGGCGGGCGAGGCCGATGGGAAGCAGAACATGTCGATCGCGCACCTCCGGCGTCGGCGCGACCGCGATGTCGAGATAGCGCACCTGCCTCGTGTCCATCTCGATCACCAGATCATGCACACGGCCGATGACGTCGCCGTTCGCGCCGCGAACAGTCCAGTTGCGTATATCGGGGTCGTCAGCGGCGATTCGGAAATCCGGAAGGTCCGACAGCGCACGCAGCCGCGACTCATCGTTGCCCATGATGGTCGGATCGGACGGTCTGCGACCGTGTCCAACGTGCACTTCGTGGCGTTCGCTCATGGTGGCTCCTGTTGGGTCGACGCAGCACCTAGCAAGTTGGACACCCGTCCCGCGCCTGACCGTCGACTTCGGGAGCATTCGTTGGCGCAAGCCCATCAAACCGCGCGTTCCAGAGCGTACGCTGCGATCGCGGCATCCTGCACGCCGACGCCGGTCAGATCCACGATCGTGACCTCATCGTCATTGCTCCGTACGGACCGGCCCGCGAGAACGTGCTGGCCCAGCTCCGTCACCCGCTCGTTGGGGATAAGATGGCCCTCGAGCGCGTGGTGCAGCTCGCCGAGGCGAGCGCACTGGGACACCAGGTCGCACACGACGTGATCCGCGCGCGCGAGAATGCTCGCGTCCAGCTCCTGCTTGTCGGGTCCATCCGAACCGACCGCGGTGACGTGGAGTCCGGGATGGATCCACTCCGCGGACACTATGGGCCGGCGCGCTGGCGTCGTCGTGATCACCACCTGGCTCTCACGCACGACACGCTCGGCGGCATCACACACCACGATCTCGATCCCGAGCTCGACCGTCATCTCGCGTGCATAGGCCGCCGCCGCGTCGATGCGACGCCCCCATACCATCACGCGCCTGAAATCACGCACGAGCCGCAGCGCGCGCAGTTGATAGCGTGCCTGGCTGCCCACGCCGATCATGCCGACGGTGGTGATCCGTTCCGGCGCCGCGTACTTCGCGGCCAGCGCGCCGGCGAGGCCGGTGCGCACCTCGGTGAGATATCCGTTGTCGAGCAGCACCGCCTGCAGCACACCGGTCTCGGCGCTCATGACAATCACGAGGCCGTTGGACATCGGCAGTCCGATCTTCGGGTTGTCGTAGAAGCCGGACACGATCTTCACGGCCATGTTCGGCGCGCCGACCAGGCGGGCGCCCTTGATGTGCACCTCGCCCTGGCACTCGGGCACGTCGAGAGCCATGGGCGGCGGCACGACTGCCTGACCCGACGCCAGCGCCGCAAAAGCATCCTCGATGCGTCGCAGCGACTCGTCGTTCAGCGTCACGTGGGCGCGCAGCTGCTGTTCGTCGAGCATCAGCATGCAGTGAACGCTACTCGACCGCGGGCTGACTTGACGCAACGGCAGGCAAGCGCAGCTCCGCCGCCTGCGCCGGCGATACCGCCACTGCCACGTAGCCATCAGGACGTATCAGGTAGCACGCGTCGCGTTCGAGGCCGGCGCGCGCTGCATGCGCGCTCCAGGGGAATTCGTGCAGCGCCAGGTCCTGCTCGTGACAGGTCGTACGCACCGTGTCCGACGCTGTGCCGTACACGTGAACCTGCCACGCCAGCGATTCGAGTGGCGTGAAGTTGTCCGCCGCGCCTTCGAAGACGGGCTGCACCCACGGCAGTCGGTCGCCGCCCTGCACATCGCCGGCCCGTCCGACACTGAGCGCACTGTCGCGGTAGTTGATGCCGATCTGCGAGATCGTTCGGAACATGAAGCGGCGCGTCGCGCGCAGGTTGAAGAGCGGTGGAATGACGCGCGGCACGAGCTGCACGCGCACTCGGCGCGCGAGCTTGCCGGTCCGTGTCACGAACGTGAAGGCGCGGTCGGTGGTGGCGACGAGGCGTCGCGCGAACGCGATGCGCTCCGGCTCGTAGGTCGCCAGCAGCCGGCCGTCCGCATGGCCGTGGACGACTTCCGCCAGCTTCCACCCGAGATTCGCCGCGTCGCCCAGCCCCGTATTCATCCCCTGGCCGCCGACGGGGCTGTGAATGTGCGCCGCGTCGCCCAACAGGAATGCGCGACCAACCTGGAATCGTTCGGCGACGCGATGGTGCACGTGATACGTGGAGAACCAGTTCAACTCGTTCACCTGGATCTTCATGCGATTCAGCGCGTGCCGGGACACGTCGTCCCAGCCAAGACTGTCCGCTTTGGCCGCCATCTCGTCCCGCACGGTGCCGATCAGACGCACGTGACCTCTCGCCTTCAGCGGAAAGGCTGCGAGAAAATCGGCGTCGTCCAGAATCACGTTGAGCTCCTGGTTCGCAACCGGGCCGCTCGCGTCCACGTCGGCGACGTAGAACAGGTGCTCGTACGTGCCTCCCGGGAACGCCACGCCGAGCGACCGGCGCACTGTGGAGTGTGCACCGTCGCATCCGGCGACGTAGGCCGCGTCGCATCGCTCCTCAGTGCCATCGTCCCGCTTGAGCACCGCGTGAACGCGGTCGGCGTCGATCTGCATCGATACCAGGTCCGTCGGACGCTCGACGGGCACGCCGAGCGTCGCGAGATGATCGATGAGCAGCCGTTCATGCTCGTCCTGCGGAAAGATCAGGAGGTACGGGTATGGGCTCAGACCCTGTCCAATCGCTCCGATGCGGACGTGGCCGCGCAGCCGGCCGCGCACCCACAGGTTGGCCGTGTCGAAGCGCAGCGAGCGACGCACCACGCCATCCGCGATCCCGAGCTGGCGGTACAGCTCCAGCGTGCGTGCGTGAAGCACCAGCGCGCGCGACGTAGTGCCCGGTTCCGCCACCTTGTCGATGATCCGGACGGGGACACGGAGGCGCGCGAGATAGATCGCGAGCAGCAGCCCCGTGGGGCCCGCCCCGACGACCAGGACCTGGGTTTCCGAAGCCGCCACGTTGTTCTTGTGGTTACTCCCGGGCCGACGGCAGCGTGAAGGTGAACCTGCTGCCGACGCCGACCTCGCTTTCCGCGGTGAGGTCGCCACCCATGCCGCGCGCCAGGTCGCGGCTGATGGCGAGGCCGAGTCCGACGCCTTCGCTTTCGCGCGAGAGTTTCGCGTCGATCTGGACGAACGGGTGGAACGCGCTCTCCAGCTTGTCGGGCGCTATGCCGCGCCCCGTGTCTTCCACTGTCACGGCAACCTGTTCGTGCCGCAGCCCACAATCGAGAATCACCTCGCCGCCAGGGTCGGTGAACTTGACGGCGTTCGACAGGAGGTTGATGATCACCTGTTGCACCTTGTCGCGATCGGCGCGCGCGACTGCCTTCACGTCGCGTCCGGGATTCTTGAACTGCAATCCCTTGGCCCGTGCCTGCGGCAGGATCAACGCCTCGCACGTCCGGAGCACGTCGTCCATCGGAACGTCCTCGACGGCATATTTCACCGAGCCCGCGTCGACCTTTGCGTAGTTCAGCACGCCGTTGATCAGGCCAAGCAGGTGGCGCTGGCTGCGCTGAATGCGCGTGAGGACGCCACGCTGTTCCGCGGTGACCGCGCCGTGGACGCCCATCTCGAGCAGTTGCACATAACCGGCGATGGCGTTGAGCGGCGTGCGAAGCTCGTGGCTCATCACCGCGAGGAAGTCGCTCTTGGCCCGGTTCGCTGCCTCCGCGGCTTCCTTGGCCTCCTCGGCGTGCTCAAAGGCCGCCCGGGCGCGCCTCAGCTGTCGTTCGCGTTCTGCCGTCGCCTCCTCCCGCGCGGTGACGTTGCGCCAGAAGACGACGATACCGCCCTCCAGCGCGGGATAGATGTCGATCTCCACGACGATATCGCGCTGCGCGTCCTTGTACGGCAGGGTGAAGTGCCGTTCCGCGCGATCCTGTGCGGCAGCCCGCAGCCGCGTCTCCCACTCGTTGTCCTTCGCGCCGGGGAAGACGTCCCAGATCTTCCGCCCGACGAGCATCTCGGGTGACAGCCCGGAGCCGCGCACCATCGAGGAGTTCGCCGCCACGAACCGGAATTCGTTGTCCAGCAGGACATAGCCGTCGGACATGCTCTCGAGCACCATCCGCGCCCGTGATTGTTCCACCTCCAGCTCACGGCGGGCGCGGACGGCCCGGGTCGTCTCGAGACACGGGATGAGCGTGCCGCCGACGCTGCCGTCGTCATCGCGAACCGGACTGTAGCTGTACGTCCACCACGCTTCCTCGATTCTACCGTTGCGCTCGATGGGGAGCCGCACATCCTCGAACCAGACGGCTTCACCTCGCTTCATCACGCCTTCGATCTGTGGTCCGACGATGTGCCAGACGGCTTTCCACGACTCGGCGGCGGGCATGCCAAGCGCTTGCGGGTGCCGCGCCATCGGACCGATCGATACCCCGAGACTCGGCCGGAACGCGTCGTTGTAGAGCTGAATGAGGTCGGGTCCCCAGAACAGCAGCGTGGGAAGGCGCGACGCGATGACGGCGTCGGCCACTGTCCGGAGGCTCTGCGACCACGCACTGATCGGACCCAGCGGCGTCTTCGCCCAGTCGAACGCGCGGCAGCGCTCGGCCATCTCGCCCGCCGCGGTGAATACGCGGGCGATCGAGCGATGCTCGATCCGGTCGGATCTTCTCCTGCGCAGACGGGTTGGCTGGGACATGTGGGCAGATCGTGTGACTTCAGGTAGCGACATAGAGTGTAATTTCCGCGCCATGGAAGCGTTCGTTTTTTATGCGCGGTGCAGCCGGGCGGCGCTGGTGCTCAGTGCGCTCGCCATCCTGGCGCTCCCGGCGTGTAGCAAGCCCGCCGGCCCCACACGACTCGAGTCCCTCGAACAACTCGCGAGTTTGTGGAGTCATGGGCGCGCCGAGCACACCTGCCAGAGGCTTGGGCCCATTGGCGAATACCTCGGCCCCGGCCGGGACTATTGTCAGTGGCTCACCGCCGTGGAGGGACGCGCGTACTCGACCGTTGGAATATTCCGGGATTCCACCGTCGGGTTTACGCACCTCCGTTGGGAGCGCACGCTTCGCGATCCGGCGGATCGCCGCCGCGTCGTCGATTCGCTGAACGCTGCACTCCTGACGCAGGACTTCGTTGCCTGGGACTGCCCCGAAGGCGGCCGATACTGGGAAGGCAGGCGATTCACGGTCCGGCTGCTGTCCGCGTCGTCCGACAATCCCTATCGGCAGATCGTCGTGTTCGTGTTCACGCACGCCGCGCGTCCAACCGACGACCCATTCTGCCCGACACCGCCAGTAGTGAAAGACAAGCGCCCGGGGCTGACAAAGGCCTGATCCTGGCGTGTGCAACAAATCGTGTCGCTCGCGTCTCCTGAGCAGCGGGCACGTGACGCAGCGCATGGGTGCGTGAGTTGCCCAGGTAAGGATTCACGCACGCGCGTGCGCTCCGCCGGATCTGCGAAGCTGTAGAAACCCTAAGGAGACGCACACATGCCAGCATTTCTGGTAGCACTTGTTTTGCTCGTCACCTCCGCCGCGCCGCCGGAGATGAGCATTGCCCTGCGGACGGTCGTCGTCCGTGGGACCATCAGTGACTCGGCGACCAGGGCGCCGCTCTCGAACGCGGGACTGCTCATCTCGGCCGACGGCGCACCGCAGCTCGCATCACTCGCCACCGGTAAAGACGGGGCGTTCTCCGCGCGTGTCAACGTTCCCGATTCCACGCGCATCCTCACGATCCGCGTGCGCCATATCGGCTATCGCCAGGCGGCGATCAAAGCAGCGATCACGGGCGATACGGTCACGCTCGATCTCAAGCTCGTACGGGAGACGCTGCTCCTCGAGTCGATCGTGGTCACGAGCGTTGCGGAGCGAGCGTCGCGGGCTCAGGCACCCTCTACGGTGTCCGGGCATGCGGACGCGGCCCTGACCAAGCAGATGCTCGCCGCGTCGGGTTACCCCTCACGCGACCCGATGAACACCGAGGAGTACTCGCGGATCGAAGACAATCGATTCCTTTCGGTGGCGTCCTCGCCGCTCTCCACGTTTTCCGTTGACGTGGACCGCGCCTCCTACACCAACGTCCGCCGCTACATCACGTCCGGGGCATTTCCGCCCAAGGATGCCGTTCGGATCGAGGAGCTCATCAACTACTTCCCGTACGAGTATCGCGAGGCAACGGGCCGGGATCCGGTGTCCATCACGACCGACGTCGCGGCCGCGCCGTGGAACCCCACACACCGTGTGGTCCGCATCGGTTTGCAGACGCAGCGCATCCGTACTGATGATCTCCCGCCGAGCAATCTGGTTTTTCTCCTCGACGTCTCCGGCTCGATGATGCCGCCCAACAAGCTTCCGCTCGTAAAGCAGGCGTTCCGTCTCCTGGTGAACGAGCTGCGCGAGCAGGATCGGGTCGCAATCGTCGTCTACGCCGGCAATGCGGGGCTGGTACTACCGTCCACGCCCGCGTCCGAGAAGGAGAAGATCCTCGAGGCCATCGAGCGGCTCGAGGCCGGCGGGAGCACCGCCGGAGGCGCGGGCATCAAGTTGGCCTATGACGTCGCCAAGCAGAACTTCATGAAGGACGGCAACAACCGCGTCATCCTCGCCACGGATGGCGACTTCAACGTCGGCGTGTCATCCACGTCGGAGCTGGAGCGCCTCGTCGAGGAGCGGCGGGCCGAGGGGACGTACCTCACCGTGCTCGGATTCGGCATGGGGAACTACAAGGACAACCGTCTGGAGACTCTCGCCGACAAGGGCAACGGCAACTACGCCTACATCGACAATCTGCTCGAGGCGCGGAAGGTGTTCGTCCACGAGTTCGGCGCCACGCTCGTTACGGTCGCCAAGGACGTGAAGCTCCAGATCGAGTTCAACCCGGCGATGGTGCAGGCGTATCGGCTCATCGGCTACGAGAACCGCATGCTGCGTAACGAGGACTTCACCAACGACAAGAAGGACGCGGGCGACATGGGTGCGGGCCACTCCGTCACGGCGCTGTATGACGTCATTCCGGTGGGCGTCAAGCTCGACGTCGCCGTGGGCACGACGGACTCGCTCCGCTATCAGCGCGCCGCGCAGCCGACGTCACGCTCGGGCAGCAAGGAGCTGCTCTTCGTGAACGTTCGCTACAAGCCACCGAAGGATTCGGTGAGCCGGTTGCTGCAGCAGCCGGTGTTCGACACGAAGGGCACGGCGCATCCGGACTTCCGTTTCTCGCTGGCCGTCGCCGGATACGGCATGCTGCTGCGCGATTCGGAGTTCAAGGGCGGCCTTACGTACGACGACGTGATCGCCATCGCCCGGGAATCGAACCAGGATGACCGTTATCGCAACGACTTCATCACCCTGGTCGAAGCGACGAAACGAATCGCTCGCGGGGTGGCTGTTTCGAAGCCCGAATAGTGCGCTGAATCACTGTTTCTTGCAGTCCCAACCTCTTGAATCACAAGGGGTTGGGACCTCGGCGCTCATGGCGGGCGCGACTGTTACTTCGTCTCCGGTTCCTCTTCAATAGAGAGGAGTATCCACCGACCGGAGCAAACCATGAGTGTGCGCAAAGTCACAGATGAAGATGGCCGCACCTGGACGTGCAAGCCGGAAGATTCTCTGCCTCCCGCACCCGGCCGTGACGTCCTCTTGTTGTGCACGACGCCTGCGTTGAAGAACCTCGTCGTGAAAGTCACCGTCAGTTGGCAGTGGCTGAAGATGGCCGAGAAGGGCCTGGCCAGGATGATTGTCTCCCACACGCCTGCCCACGCGCATTAACGCGGACCGAACGAATCAACGGCCCGGATCTCTCGGATCCGGGCCGTTTTCTTTGCGCCGCAACCAGAGCACGATCACGCCGCAACCCGCCCACGACAAGCAGGCACAACACCGACGTCAGGTTGCGGAGCATGCAGAGTCACGCGCTCTTGACCCTCCATCCGCCAGCGGTCACTCTGTAGTCCAGACCCTGGAGGCGTTCAATGGCAGCGATCTCGCTTGTCGTCAACGGTCGGACGCACACTGTGGACGTCGAGCCCGACACCCCCCTCCTCTGGGTGCTGCGTGACGCACTCGGACTCACGGGTACCAAGTACGGCTGCGGCATCGCGCAGTGCGGCGCCTGCACCGTCCATCTCGGCAACCGAACCGTTCGATCGTGCAGGTTGCCGGTGTCGACGATCGGCGCGACGCCCGTCACCACCATCGAAGGACTGTCGCCAGACGGCTCGCACCGCGTGCAGAAAGCCTGGATCGCCGAAGAGGTTCCACAGTGCGGCTACTGCCAGTCGGGACAGGTCATGTCGGCCGCGCTGCTGCTGGCGAACAACGCCGACCCGACCGACGCGGATATCGATCGCGCGATGTCAGGCAACGTCTGCCGCTGCGGAACGTACGATCGCGTGCGTCGCGCGGTGCACCGCGCCGTGAAGGAGGGCTGATCCATGACGCCCGCTCCCGTCTCGAAGCTCGATCGCCGCGATTTCCTCAGGCTGGGTGCTGTCGCCGGCGCCGGGCTGATGCTCGGCGTGCGCATTCCCGTGCGCGGTCCCGAAGGAAGCCGCAAGGTACCGCTCCAGCCGAATGCATTTCTCCGAATCGATCCCGATGGCACTGTCACCATCTGGCTCGCGCGCTCGGACATGGGCCAGGGCGTCCGCACGTCGTTGCCGATGATCGTCGCCGACGAGCTCGACGCCGACTGGAGCCGCGTGCGGGTCGTCCAGGCCGACGCGCATCAGTCCAAGTACGGCCGCATGATGACCGTCGGAAGTACCAGCGTACGTGGAGGCGCGTGGGTACCGTTGCGCCAGGCTGGTGCCGCTGCCCGCGAAATGTTGGTCGCGGCGGCGGCGGCGCATTGGGGCGTTACCACGGGTGAGTGCCGCACCGAGAACGGACGCGTCATGCACCCTGCGTCGCGGCGCTCGTTTGGATATGGCGAGCTGGCCGAGGACGCGTCGCGCATCCCGGTGCCCGCGCGGCCGACGCTCAAGGATCCCTCGCAGTTCAAGCTCATCGGCACGCGCGTGCCCCTGCTGGATCTGCGCGACAAGGTGACCGGCAGCGCGCAGTACGGCACCGATGTCCGCGTGCCGGGAATGCTCTTCGCCACGTGCGTCCACAGTCCGGTGTTCGGGGGCAAGGTCACATCGTTCGACGCCACGAAAGCACGAGCGGTGAAGGGCGTGCGCGACGTCGTTCAGGTCTCGGCCGGCATCGCTGTCGTGGCTGAAAACACGTGGGCCGCACTCAAAGGCGCGCGAGCCCTGAGTGTCACGTGGGACAATGGACCGTTCGGAATGAGCAGCGCGGACATTCTCACCGAGTTCGCGCGCCTGGCCGAAACTCCCGGCATGGTGGCCAACCACAAGGGCGACGCGGATGCGGTGCTCGCGAAGTCCGAGCGCAAGCTGGAAGCGACGTACGATGCGCCATACCTCGCGCACGCCACGATGGAGCCGATGAATTGCACGGCGGACGTGCGCAAGGATCGGTGCGATGTCTGGGCGCCCACGCAGAACCCGCAGGGGACACAGAGCACCGCGGCACGGCTGTCCGGACTGCCGATCGACGCTGTCACCGTCCACGTCACCTATCTCGGGTGCGGGTGGGGGCGACGCAGCCGGACGGATTTCGTCGAAGACGCCGTCGAGGCGTCGATGAAGGTCGGCGCGCCGGTACAGATGCTGTGGACGCGCGAGGAAGACATGCAGCATGACTTCTATCGACCGGCCGCGCATGTCAGGCTGGAGGGCGCACTCGATTCCGGCAGGCGCCTGAGCGCGCTCAGGGCGCGCGTCGTCGCGCAACCAATCTCGGGAGGCGGGCGCGGCAACATCGACGGACCGGCCGTCGCTGGGATCGCGGACCTGCAGTACGGGATCCCGAACGTGCACATCGAGTACTGCCGCGCCGAGCTTGCCGTGCCGGTCGGCTATTGGCGTTCCGTGGGACCGTCGCAGAACACGTTCATCCTCGAGAGCTTCATTGACGAGCTCGCACACGCCGCGGGCCGCGACCCGTTCGAGTTCCGGCTCGACATGCTCGTCAACGAACCGCGCGTGAAGCGCGTGCTGGAAATCGCGGCCAAGGAGTCTGGCTGGGGCACACCCGTGCCGGCCGGGCGCGCGCGCGGAATTGCCGTCGTGGAGGACAAGGGCGGCCGTGTTGCCGAAGTGGCCGAAGTCTCACTGGAGAGCGGTCGCGTGCGGGTGCACAAGGTGACCTGCGCAGCGGATTGCGGCCAGATCATCCACCCGGGCATCGTCGAAGCGCAGATGAGCGGCTCGATCATCGCCGGCCTGGCGGCCGCGCTCTACGGCGAGATCACCATCGAGAATGGCCGCGTGAAGCAGGGCAATTTCAACGACTACCGGATGCTGCGCTTCGAAGAGGCGCCCGAGATCAGCGTCCACATCGTCCCGAGCACGGAGGAACCCGGTGGTGTCGGCGAGCCGGGCGTTCCACCGATCGCACCCGCGGTCGCGAACGCGCTCTTCGCGCTCACGGGGGTGCGTGTGCGCCGTCTGCCGATCCGACCGGAGATGTTCACGGCTTCGCGTTAGACCGTTGCGAAGGGCAGACGATCGCGGAGACAAAACTGAATCAACGCGGAGCGCGCGGAGGGCGCGGAGACGCAACTGCATTTTTTCGTTGGTTTCGTTGCGCGAGAGTCTAACGCGCCAGGAAACCAGAAAAGGCGCCTGCGATTCCTCCGCGCCCTCCGCGTCCTCCGCGTTCGAGCTCTTGCTGAGCCCTCCGCGTTCAAAATGGTTTAGGGCCGAGCGCCGTCCGTCGCGGTCTTGGTACGACGCTGCTCGTCCACCAT
Source organism: Gemmatimonadaceae bacterium (assembly GCA_035758925.1). Lineage (GTDB taxonomy): Bacteria > Gemmatimonadota > Gemmatimonadetes > Gemmatimonadales > Gemmatimonadaceae > DASPMP01. Next base: position 22,386 of record DASTVV010000015.1, on the reverse strand, counting down.
GCGCGCGACGTCGGACAAGAGCTGCTTGGCGTCGTAGACGATGCCGTCCTTGATGGTCCACCGAACGCCGCCGACCTGCTCCGGTTTGCCAGTGGAATCGTTCAGTTTCAGCGCACCAGTGCCATAAAGAACCTTCATGTTCGCGATCGGGTTCTGATCCACGATCATCAGATCCGCGAGCATTCCCGGCAGCACGGCTCCGTACTCGATCTCCCTTCCCTTTGGCTTGGCGAGCGTCTCCGCGGCGTGGTACGTGGCGGCGCGGATCACTTCGAGCGGATGGAAGCCGGCTTCCTGCAACAGCTCCATCTCCTGGATGGTCGAGAAGCCCGGCGTGTTGTAGATGAAGCCCGCGTCCGAGCTCGCGGTGACGCGGCCACCCATGTTCTTGTAATCGTTCAGGAACATCATCCACACGCGATAGAAATTCCGCCACGCCACCTCGTCCGACGTGGTCCAGTAGTACCAGTATGACCCGTGGTTGGTGCGACTCACCGTGTAATAGTCCCACAGCGTGGGCAACGTGTACTTCTGGTGCCATGGCGCGTACATGTGGTGGAACATGTCGCGGCCCGTGAGATAGGCCACCATCGTGGGATCGAGCGTGACGTCGCGCTCCTTGAATCGCTGGAGCAGCGCGTTCCACTTCTCGCCGCGAGGCGTCACCAGGTTCCACTGCCGTGCCACCTGGCCGAAGCGCGCCTGCTCATTGTTGTAATCCATGTCCGCGGGCCACGGCTGCACGGAGCTGCTGTCGTACATGGACTCGAACAGCCCGTAGAAGTGCGTCACCGTGCCGAGGCCAAGCCGAGTGGCTTCATCGGCGTTCATCTGCGCGACGCCGGTCTGCTGAAGATGCGCCGTGGAACCGAGCCCCAGCTTCTTCGCCTCGTCGAGCAGCGCGGCCATGACTGCGGGCCGCTCCGCGCCGAGCTTGAGCCCGTCCGCGCCGTTCTGCGCGATCCAGCGCACCCACTCACGTGCCTGCTCCGGCGTCCGGACCGGTCCGCGGCCCCAGCCGGTGCCAGGACGCTGGTAGACGACGTATCGCGGCGCGGTGATCTCGTTCTTCGCGCTGCGCGTCTTCTCCTTGATGGAGAAATCGAAGCTGGCGAACGGCACGCCCCGAACGGTGGTGATGCCGTGCGCGAGCCACAGCTTGTTGTAGTACTCCGCGTCCGGCGCTTTCTGAAGCGTGCCCTGGTGAACGTGCAGGTCCACCAGACCGGGCAGGACGTACATGCCGCGGCCGTCGATCTCGCGGGCGGCGCCCTTTGGCCGGCGCGCCGAGTCGATCTGCACGCCGGGGTATCCGACGTTGGCGATGCTCGTGATCCTGTTGTTCTCGATCACGATGTCCACCGGACTGCGGGGCGGGCCGCCGGTGCCGTCGATCAGTGTTGCGCCGCGAATGATGAGTCTCGCGTACGGGCCATCCCCCTCGTGCCGGGCCGGCGCGACATGCGGATCTTCGCGCCGTTCGTTCCTGAGCGACTCCGCCTGCGCCGCCTCGGGGGGCTGCGCCGGCTGCGCGGCCGGTCGTTGCTGCGCGCTGGAACGGGACGCGATCAGGAGGCAGGCGGCGACGGCGAGTTTGGCGGGGGCAGTGCGCATCGGTTCTCCGGTAGCGAGCGATCGGAAAATGTGCATCGCGTCACTCGGCGCGCCAGCCACCGGAAACGGACGTAGTCGGCAGATCCGTTCGACCCTTGTGGCCCGGTACGGCGTCGGCATTATCAAGCCCACGACGCGGACGCGCGCGCCATGCACCCACAAGGAGGGCATATGCCTCACCTTCCCCGGCGCACAGCGACCGCCCTCGCGGCCGTCTTCGGCGCCATCGTACTTGCCGGTTGTAGCGACGTCACAGGACCTCGAGCCGTTCCGCTCGAGAAGAGCGAGCAGGAGATGCTCGCCGCAAGAAAGCGCGACAAGATCAGGAACGCAGTCAACGCGCAGGAACGGCATCACGCCCAGCTCATGCAAGTGCGTGGCGTGATCGGAACGGCCGTCGGCCTCCGCGCGAATGGCGACGCCGAAGTGCAGGTGCTCGTGCTCGACAACATGCCGCGCGACATCCCGACGGTGCTGGACGACAGCATTCCCGTCAACGTCAAGGTCACGGGCCTCATCATGGCCCGCAGCAATCCGACGCTGCGCGCTCGGCCGGCACCACTCGGCTACTCCATCGGACACCCCGCGATCACTGCCGGTACCATCGGCGCGCGCGTATTCGATGCCAGCGGCGTGTATGTCCTGAGCAACAACCACGTGCTGGCCAACTCGAACGGCGCGAGCATCGGCGACGCCGAATATCAGCCGGGGCCGTTCGACGGCGGCACCAGCGCCGACCAGGTGGCAACGCTCTTCGCCTTCAAGGCGCTCGACTTCTCGGGAGCCAACAACACGTTCGACGCCGCCATCGCGCAGACTGATGCGTCCAGCGTCGGCAACGCGACGCCGGATGACGCCTACGGCATGCCGGACGGCCATATCTGGGGCGACGCGAATGACGACCGGGTGTTCGACGACCGGAACGCGCTCCTCGGCCTTCCCGTGATGAAATACGGGCGGACCACGCAACTCACCCACGGAACGATCACCGGCATCAACGCGTCCCTCGACGTCTGCTATGAAGTGGTGTTCATCTTCTGCACCAAGGCGGCGCATTTCGTCGACCAGATCGTCATCACCCCCGGCGGATTCAGCGACGGCGGCGATTCGGGATCACTCATCGTGACCGATGACGGCGGCAAGAATCCCGTCGCGCTGCTCTTTGCCGGCAGCAGCACCGAGACGATCGCCAATCGCATCGACCTCGTGCTGAACCACTTCAACGTCTCGATCGACGCGACGTCGTCACCACCGCCACCGCCGCCACCGCCGCCGGATCCCGTGACCGACATCGCGGTGAACAGCATCGCGGCCCCGGCAACGGTGACACAGGGCAACACCGCGACGGTCACCGTGATCATGAAGAACGTCGGCAACCAGAAAACCGACAGCACGTTCACCGTGACGCTCACGGACCAGACCGACGGTGTGTTGATCGGCACGAAGTTCGTAGGTGCCTTGAACCCGGGTGCGATCTGGACGCTGAACTACTCGTGGAACACGACGTCCAGCAGCCTTGGCGGACACTCGCTGGTCGCCGCAAGTCAGCTCATCGACGACAACGCGGCCAACAACACGGGCACGGCGACGTCGACAGTGGTCGCTGTGCAGCCAACGGTGGACGTCCACATCGGTGATCTCGATGGCACGGCCATGCGGGCGGGAGCGAATGCCTGGTCAGCGCAGGTGGAGATCACAGTGCACGACGCCAACCATGCTCCCTTGAATGGGGCGACGGTGACGGGGAACTGGAGCCGGTCCGGTCTCAACTCGAACACCTGCACCACCGGAGAGCTGGGAGGCAACGGGACGTGCATCGTCCTCTTCCCGAGCCTGCCTCGTTCGGCGACGAGCGTGATCTTCGCCGTGACGAGCGTGACGTATCCGAACCGGACATACAAGCAGATCCAGAATCACGATCCGGACGGGAGCAGCAACGGCACGGGGCAGAAGGTCAATCGGCCATAAGGCTTGACGGCGGTTTCGTGGTAGGGAAGGATCGTCGCATTATAGCTGTGGGCTGCAAGCTGTCGGCTGTCGGCTGCGAGCTAAGTAATGCAGCTGACAGCTGTGAGCTTACAGCCGACAGCTATATCGCGATGCCGCTTCGGCAGCCGAGACGCAGTCAGTTCCTGGGTCGGTCGCGCAGTTTCCTTGCCAGCCCGCGACCGCGAATGATCGATCCCAGCACCGCGACCACGCACAGCACGGCCGCCAGCCACGCGACCACGGACAGCCCGCTCCGCCCCTGTGCGTCGAGGTAGTTCGCGAGCATCCCGAGACCGATGGCGAGAAACGCGAACAGCACCTGCTGCGCCGCGGCGTACAGCAGCAGCGCCGCCTCGCGCAGTCCGCCGATCTGGAACACCACCTTGCCGCGATTGGCGCGCTCCAGCAGCCGGTTGGCCTTGTCGGGAATCGCGATGGCGGACATCGCCATCTCGCGCACGGCGGTCGTCATCTGCCCCCTGACGTCCGCGTCCTTTCCGAGCACGAACTGCTGCAGATATGGCCCCACCGTGTGAATCGGGTTCATGTTGGGATCCAGCGCCGTACACAGGCCGAGCATCAGGATCGATGCCCGCTCGAACAGCACCCACTCCTTTGGCACGGTGAACACGCGAGAGAGGTCGCGGAACGAGATGTCGAGCTTTCGCAAATCCACCATCGCGTCGATCCGCGCGCGCAGGTCGACCTGGATGTCCTTGAGAGACCACGACTCCATGTGCATCTGCTCGAGGAACCGCCGCTGGAAGTAGTTGATCGTGCGCTCGGCGACCTCCTCGTCGTCGGCCTCGCGCGAGATCAGGCCGGCCTGTCGCAGGCCCGCCGTGATCTGCGCCGGATCGCGACTGATGACGCCCTGCCAGAACATCGGGACGCCGGCCTTGAGTCCGGGAGCAAGTCTGCCGATCGCACCCAGGTCCACCATCGTGAAGCTGCCGTCGTCGTGCACGATGATGTTGCCGGGGTGCGGGTCCGCGTGGAACACGCCATCCACGAAGATCATCTGGCAGGAGACACGCAGGATCCGCTGCGCGAGCGCCGTGCGGTCGATGCCTCGCGCCTCGAGCGCATCGTAGTCCGTCACCTTCATGCCCTCGACGAATTCCGTCGTGAGCACTCGCTGCGACGACCGCTCGTACACGACGACGGGCAGGCTCACGTCGCGATTGCCCACGAAGTTCGTCGCGAGTGTCTCGATGTTTCGCGCCTCCTGCCGGAAGTCCAACTCGTCGCGGATCATCTGGGCGACGTCGTCCGGATACTCCTCCATGCCGCGGATGCGCACCAGGAGTTGCACCAGCACGAATACGCGTGACAGGATCTCGAGGTCGATCTTGGAGATCTCCTCGATGTCCGCGTGCTGCACTTTCACGGCGACCTTGCGACCGTCGTGCATGCGCGCGACGTGCACCTGCGCCAGGGACGCGCTGGCGATCGGCACGGGATCGAAGTCGGCGAACAGCTCGTTCGGTGACGCGCCCAGCTCCTTCCGGATTCGCGCCTCCACCTCGCTGAGCGGTCGCGCCGGCACGCTGTCCTGCAGTTGCTCCAGCTCCGAGCGGAATTCGGCCGGCAGGAAGTTGGTGAGGATGCTGATCAGCTGCCCCACCTTGATGAACAGGCCGCCGAGCTCGAGGATCGCGGCCGTCAGACGTCTTGAGTTGCGGCGATGCCGCTCCACCAGACGACGATTGTACAGGCTCGGTCCGAGCATCGGACGCCAGAGACGCAGCCAGAGGTAGCCCGCCAGGATGCGCACGGTAAGCCAATAGGCCTTCTGCGCGCGGAACCGCCTCGGCCGCGCCGTCCGCCACGCCTGGAGTTGTTCGGTGTCGGTATTCACACTCGAAATCTTACCCGAAACGGGCACCGGAGAGTGCAGCGGAAGCCCACGTCATCAGTGGCGGGTGTAGCGAAGGAGTGTAACGGTCGACTGGCCCAGCCCGTAGATTTCCGCGAGAATGACGGTCCCAAAGCCGCAGTTCGAGCCGTACTCGCCCCCTGACGCGCTGACCCGACGACTCAACAGGTCTGGCGCCGTCGATGGCGTGATCGCGCGACACGCGCGCGAGCTCCACGCCATGCTGCGCCGCCGGCTGCTCATCAGCGTCGCCGTCGGGGTGGGCTTCTTCGGGATTCTGCCCGTCGGCAGCTACATCGCCGCGCTCGACCCGTCTGTCCCGACGGCCGCGCGCTGGGCGCTTCTCTCGCAAGCCGTCGTGGCAGCGATCCTCGCGACGGTGGGGATGATCATCTGGAAGCGTCCACCGTTCCGGCTGCGCCACCTGCGCGCGCTCGAGCTGCTGATCTATGGCGTGATCGTCGCCTATCTCCTGATCAGCAACGGACTCTTCGTCGAGCTGTACGACATCATGAAGCCGCCCATCGCGCCGGTGCAGCACCCGCTGCTGTCCATTGGCTCGACGCGGCTCGACGCCGTAACCCTGCGCTGGATGATCGTCGTCGTCGGCTACGGAGCGCTGGTACCGAACACCTGGCGCCGCGGAACGACGATCGTGCTCATCATCGTCGGCATTCACCTCGCGGAACTGGTCGTCCAGGCGCTGATGCATCGCGTCACCGCGCACGAGCTGTTCTCGTTGATGCTCTACCCGGTCGTTTGGATGACGGTAGGCACCGTGGTCGCGCTCTTCGGCTCGTACCGCGTGTCGCTCCTCGAGCGTCGCGTTCAGGAAGCCGAGCGGCTGGGCCAGTACCGCCTCAAGCAGTTCCTGGGCGCCGGTGGCATGGGCGACGTGTACCTCGCGGAGCACGTGCTGCTCAAGCAACCGTTCGCGGTGAAGCTGCTGCGGCCAGAGCGCATCCTGGATGAGCGCGTGCTCAAGCGCTTCGAGGCCGAGGTGCAGGCGATGGCGAGGCTGGAACACTGGAACACCGTCGAGATCTACGATTATGGGCACGCGGCCGACGGATCCTTCTACTACGTGATGGAGTACCTGCCGGGCCTCACGCTGCAGCAGATCGTGTCGTACGACGGTCCGCTGCCTGGCTCGCGCAGCATTCGGATGCTGCTCCAGGTGTGCAACGCCCTCAACGAAGCGCATTCGATGGGGCTGACGCACCGCGACATCAAGCCGGGCAACATTCTCGTCTGCGAGCGCGCGGGGATCTACGACGTCGCCAAGCTTCTCGATTTCGGGCTGGTGAAATCCGTGGAAGGCGGCAACGACGGGCTCACCATCGAGGGCACGGTGTCCGGCACACCGGCATTCATGTCGCCGGAGCAGGCGGCGGGCAGCCCGACCATCGACGTGCGCTCCGACATTTACAGCCTGGGCGCGCTCGGATACTTCCTGCTCACCGCTCGTCCGCCGTTTTCCGGACGCACGGCGACCGAGACGATGGCCGCGCACATCTACGAAACGCCCGTCGCCGTCTCAGCGCTCAGGCCCGACGTCGATCCTCGTCTCGAGGCCATCGTGATGCAGTGCCTGGCGAAGAAGCCAGCTGATCGCTTTCAGACCGCCGAGAGCGTCGCCGAAGCGTTGAAGCTGTGCCCCGAGTCCGGCCTCTGGACGCAGGCGGACGCGATCGCCTGGTGGAAGGCACACGAGGCCGACATCACGCCCGCCGCCATCGCCTGACGTCGCTCCGCTACTCGGACTCGGTCGCCCGATCCACCTCGTTGCGATTGTCCCGGACGAGATCACCGATGCGCTTGCCGCGCTGGCCTGAAGAAATGCCAATGTCCTCCACCGCACCGCCGAGCTTGACGTCGTCGCACAGATAGTCCCGACCGCTCGGATCGGCCTGTAAGTCCTCGACGTCGACACGTCTTACCTTGAAGTGGCCCGATCGGTCCCGACCATGGTGCGTCTTGCGCCGTTCCGACATTCGATTCCTCCTTTATCGCGTTCAACGAAAAAGGCAAAGAGTACACCCGTCTATTGGGAGACAGATCCATGATCATCGCCGTCCACGCGCTCCTGTACTCCAGAAAAGCTGACGCCGCCCGCGCATTCTTGCGTAACGTGCTGAAGCTCGACTCCGTGGACGCTGGTGGTGGGTGGCCCATCTTCGCCCTGCCGCCGGCCGAGATCGCGGTGCACCCCACCGAGGAGTCGCAGCCACCCGAGCTGTACCTGGTGTGCGACGACGTCGACCAGACCGTCGCGGACCTCAAGTCCAAGGGCGTGGAAATCCTCCGCCCGATCAGCGACGAGAGCTGGGGACGCGTGACGTGGATCCGGATTCCCGAGAACGTCGAGCTCGGGCTGTACGAACCGAAGCACGAGTTGGCGGCCGCCGTGACGACGGCTCGAGGAAGGAAGCCGGCCGCTGCAAAGAAGAAAGCAAGCCCGAAGACGCAAGCCGGCGAACGCTGACGTCGCGAGGGTCGGCCCGTTCGGTGTGACGCGGAGCCGGCCGATGCGGTTGAGTCTTAAGGAGACTTCATGTCAGCGATTCGCTCGGCAGCCGCAGCCTTTGTCCTGGGCTCATCTGGATGCGCGGTCGATCGCGCGGTTGGCCCGCGAACGCTGGTCGCCTGCACTCCACTGTGTCTCGTCGATGGGCGACGGGTGGACAGCCTGGCTACTCGTATCGGAGTGCCTGCATCGGATCGATCTTCGACGCCCGCAGCGCCGGGATGTACCCCGCCGCCAACGCGATCAAACCGAGGAGCACCACCGACGCACTGAGCACGACGGGGTCGTACCCCTTGATCTCGAACAGCAGCGATCGTGCGCCCCGGCCCAGCGCCAGCGCGCCTGCCACACCGATCGTGCCGCCGACGGCGACCATCACGCTCACCTGTCGCAGCACCATCCCGCGCACCCGGCCTGAGTCCGCGCCCAGCGCCATTCGGACGCCGATCTCGCGCGTCCGCTGCGCCACCGAGTATGCCAGCACACCGTACAATCCGACCGCCGCGAGCATCGTCGCGAGCAGGGCGAATGACGCGGTGAGCGTGCTGATCATCCGGTCCAGGAAGACGCGCTCTTTCACTTGCTGCGGCAGCGTCTTCAGCTCTTCCACCGGCAGGTTGGGATCCAGGCGCTTCACGGCGCCCGGAATCTGCCGCAGCATCTGCAGTGCGTCGCCGGAGGTCCGGACATAGAAGCTGTTCCGTCCGATGTTCACCTGGCGATAGGGGAAGAACACCTGCGGCGGGATCGTATCCTTTACCTCGCTGTACTTGGCATTTTGTGCCAGCCCCACGATCTCGACATCGAGCGGCCCAGTGTCGTTTTCCGAGAGCCGCATGCCGACCACGTCGCGCGGCATGCCGAATTTCTTCACGAACGCCTCGTTCACCACTGCGACCAATGGACGTCCCTTGTCATCCGCCGTCGTGAATTCGCGTCCCGCGAGCAGCTTTATCCCCAACGTCTTGAAGTAGTCCGGCCCGATCCAGTTCACGCGCGACGAGGCGTCCGTGTCCGGACCGCGCTGGAATCCCTGCACGCGGTAGCTGTTGTTGGTATTGTTGCCGGCCATCAGCGGAATCACACCGGATGTCACGCTATTCGCGGCGGGCAGGGCCGCGAGCTCCTCCGCCAATCGACCGAAAAAGGCTTTCGTGCGCGTGCTGTCGTAGCCGTTCCGCACGGGTGACACGGTGAACATCACCACGTTGTCCACCTTGAGTCCGAGATCCACGCGACTCACGTTGGCCAGGCTCTTCAGGAAGAGACCCGCGGAGATGAGCAGCGCCATCGAGAGCGCGATCTGCGCCGTCGCGAGGGACGTACGGAAACGCGCCGCGGCTCGCCCGCCGGACAGCTTGCCCGCCGCGTTCCGCAGCGCGGTCACGAGGTCCGGCCGCGTGCTCTGGAGCGCCGGGAAGAGCCCGAACACAACGCCGGTCGCCACGGCGGTCGCCGCCGCGAAGTACACCGACAACCAGCTGAGCTTGAACGAGATTGTGGAGGTCACTTCGTCCGGAAGCAGAGCGGCGATTCCGTTCAGCGTCCAGTAGGCGAACAGCAGGCTGAAGACCCCACCGAGCGCGGCGAGCACGATCGATTCGGTGAGCAGCTGCGTGAGCAGCTGACGACGGGTGGCGCCGAGCGAGAGGCGCACGGCCATTTCGGTCGTGCGATTCGCCGCCCGAGCGAGCAGCAGATTGGCGATGTTGGCGCAGGCCGTGAGCAGCACGATGCCGGTGATCGCGAAGAGCAGGAAGATTGGCGTGCCTGCCTCACGATGCACCGAGCTCTGTCCCCGGCGGCCGTCGACCACCTTCACTTCCTTTTTCTTGAATCGCTCGAGCGTCTGATCGGACATCCCATTTCCCTTCTGAAGCGGGACTTCGACGTTGAGCAGGATGGGCTTGTACACGGCGTTGATCGCGGCCGTGGCCTGATCGATCGTTGCTCCGGGCTTGAGCCGCGCGAACAAGTACGTCCAGTAATTGCGGCGATTCTCGAAGCCGTTGAACCCGGGGTTCATGAGTCCGCGCATCGTGATCGGCACGAACACCTGTGGCTTGGAACCGAGCGTGGTGCCGTCGAAGTCCTTCGGACCAACGCCGATGATCGTCATGCGCTGCCCATTCACGAGAATCGACTTCCCGATCACCGTGCGATCGAACCCCAGCTTGGTCTCCCAGAACGCGTAGCTCAGCACCGCGACGAAGTTCGCCCCGATGATCTCGTCATCGCCCGGACCGATGAGACGTCCCATCACCGGTTGGAGTCCCAGCACCGAGAAGTACTGGCCGGACACCATCGCGCCCTCGGCGTTGAGCGGCGTCTGTCCCTCATAGGCGACGTTGACGCCGAAGATCCGATACGCTGCCACGCCGCTGAACTGGCCGGGCGACTTTTCCAGATCCTTGAACATCGGATAGCTCCAGACCTCGTCGCAGTTGCCCGACTGGTTACAGGAATTGGAGCCGGACATCACGCCGGGCGCCGACAGATTCACCAGCCGCTCCGGTTGATGGACGGGCAACGGCCGGCGCAACATCTCGTCGAAGAGCGAGAAGATGGCCGTGTTTGCGCCGATACCGAGCGCCAGGGACAACGCGGCGACGATGGTGACGAACGGCGACCTGACCAGCGTTCGCAGGGCGAGCTTCAGGTTGAACATGGCTTCCGGGGTCTTTTCGGGGACGAGCGGCTGTAGCCTGACTCAAGTACAGACAGCCGCCGGTGCCGTGCGGTTTGCTCCAGTTCCCAACGAGGCCGTCCCACCAGGTGTTTCGCCCATTTCGCATCAGGGAATTGGGACAATCGCCCGCAAAATTGCGGGGGTTCAAAGGCTGGTCATTTGATGAGACGTTACGGCTTCGACGAGGGTAGGTGAGACGTGAGCCATGGCGTGCTCGCCACGGGCGCGAGCGTCGCTGGAAAACCTGGCGTCGGCAGCGATGAGGCCGCCGCCGTTCGCGCGTACGCCAGCGTTGGTCTGTACGCACTGCTGCTGGCCAGCGCCTACTACCTGAGCGCCCGGCTTGGCCTTGCGTTTCGCTTCGCCAACTCGCAAGTCTCGATCATCTGGCCGTCCAACGCCGTGATGCTGTCGGCGCTGCTGCTTGCGCCTCCGCGTCGCTGGTGGCTCGTGATGGTGGCGTGCGGGCTGGCACACGTGGCTGCTATGGCCGGCGCCATCCCGCCTTGGAGAATCGCGTGGCAACTCTGCGCCAACGCGGCATTTGTACTGACCACGGCCTTCGCGCTCCGTTGGTTCTCCGTCGTGCCGATGCACCTCGAGAGTCGGCGTCAGGTTTTTGTGTTTACCGTCGTGGCATTCGCGTCTCCCGTGGTGTTCTCCCTGACGACCCCGTCATTCATCCGTTCGTTGCTTGGAGTGGAGCCCAGCTACTCGCCGGGCGTCAACTACCTTCGGACGACGCTGTCGAATGCGACCGGGATGCTTCTGGTCGTGCCGGTTGTCGTCCTGTCGGCGCGTCGCTGGCCGACGCGCCTGATGGAGATGTCGCGCCGCCGAATCGCGGAAGCCGCGCTCATGACGCTCTCCCTGCTCGCGGTGGGGCTCGTGGTCTTCACCACCGGACCGGAGATCGCGCGCTACCCGTCGCTGCTCCTCTGGATCATTCCGCCGTTGCTCTGGGCCGCCGTGCGTTTCGGACCAGTCGGGACCAGTACTTCGCTGCTGGTGGTGGCCGTGCTTTCAGTCTGGGGAACGGCGAGACAGCTTGGCCCGTTCGTGCTCCGCGCGGACGATGACCAGGTGCTGTCGCTCCAGCTGTTCTGGATCGTCCTGTCGCAACCGGCAATGCTGCTGGCGGCTGTGATCAGGGAGCGCGAGCAGACCGAGCAGGCGTTCAACGACCAGCGAAACCAGCTTGCGCACGTGACCCGCGTGGCCACCGTCGGCGAGATGTCTGGCGCGCTGGCGCACGAGCTGCGCCAGCCGCTGATGTCGATCCTCGCCAACGCCCAGGCCGCGCAGCACCTCCTCGCGCGCGAACCCGGAAACGTCGCCTCGTTGAACGAGATGCTGCAGGATATCGTGCAGCAGGACAGGCAGGCGGCGCTGGTCATCTCGCGCGTGAGGTCGTTCCAGCGCGGTGGTGAATCTCCATTCGAGATGCTGGCGATGGAAAGCGTCGTGCGCGACGCACTGGCGCTCGCCCGAAGCGCGATGGTGATCTCGGGCGTGGACGTGCAGTTGCATGCGCCGGCCGGCCTGCCACGAGTACGCGGCGATCCGGTGCAGTTGCTGCAGGTGATGGTGAACCTGATCGTCAACAGCTGCGAAGCGATGGACGCGAGGACCGGGGTCGACCGGCGCCTGAATCTCCGGCTTTCGTCGAATGGGACGGGCCATCTCCATGTCTCCGTATCGGACTCCGGAGCTGGCCTGCCCGCGTCGGGAGAGGATCGCGTTTTCCAGCCATTCTTTACCACCAAGTCCAAAGGGCTGGGCCTGGGCCTGGCCGTCTGCCGCTCGATTGCCACCGCACACCGAGGCCGGTTGTGGGGCGAGAACAACCCCGAGGGAGGCGCAACGTTCCATCTGCTCCTTCCAACCGACCCTGGCCATGCGGAGCACACCACCGTTCGTCGCGATAGTTGACGACGAGGAGCCGGTTCGGCGGGCCATGAAGCGACTCTGTCGCGCCTACGACCTGGACGTCGCCACCTTCGCTTCTGCGCAACAGTTGTTCGAGTCGCTGGACGGGGATGGCCGGCAACCCGACTGCCTCGTGCTCGACATTCACATGCCCGGGGTCGGCGGCATCGAGACGCGCACCCAACTCCTGCAGCGCGGGCTCAACATCCCGTCGATCATGATCACGGGCCGGGACGACGAGGAGACACGCGAACGCGCGCTTGCAACCGGGGCTTTCGCATATCTCTGCAAGCCGATCGACGCGGACACCCTGCTCGACGCAATCGCCGACGCCACCGGAACGTTCTAGGCAGCCAGACGTTCAGCGGCAGCGCTCCTCCGGCACCTCGGGCACGCGCTCCCATTCGTAGCCATCCACCACAGCGTCCGCTGTCTTGAGTTTGACGTCGCGGCGCCGGAAACACGGACCATAAGCGTCCGGTGCCGGCACGATGGTTTCGCCGCGCAGAATCACCGCCTCGAATTGGTCGCGCGCCGACGGTCCCAGCTCCCTGACAACGAGGTCGACGAATCCCTTCCAGTCGACCCGAGCGCCGCGGCGGATGCGAGCGAAAAGCGGAACCAGGATGTCATCCAGCCCGAGTCGTCCGTCCGACGCGGCACGCAGTCGCGCGTCGAGGTCCGCGAAGTACAGGCTGCCGCGAACGTATGGCATGTTCTGCGGGCTCGTCGGACCCACGCCGCCACTGAATCCCAACGCGCGCAGCGAATCGAGCGTCAGGTTTCTCGCCGGACTCAGATAATACGCCCGCGCCGCGGCGTTGGCGCTCTGGATGTACGAGTCCAGGGACGACAATCCCGCGCGCAGCGAAAGCAGTCGCGCATAGTGCGTCGCAAGGCCCTCGTTGAACCACGCGTTTGCGCCGGGCTCGCCCACCAGCCCCGTCGCCCAGTAATGCACCATCTCGTGCGCGATGGTCTCGCGAGGAGACGTCGCGAGCCTGGCGGAATCCGTCTGCTCTCCTCTCAACGGGACGGCGAGCATGAACGAATTGCGAAGGGCTGTGCCCGGACTGCCGGCCATTCCCGCCAGTGGCCGGAGGAACGCGTGGAACGACCCCGCCGAGCTCGTATCGCGAAAGAAGCGACGCAGGTAGTCGTACATGCGCGACGCCCACTGCAACTCGCCGATCGGCTCGAAAGGCGGATCGCTCAGCCACGTGGCGACGAGGCCGGCGTCGTCGCCGCGAGCGGGATACCGGGACAGCGGACCCACCATGTAGAAGGCGTGATGCGCTCGCACGGCGTCCCCGCGGACCTCGACGTCGCCGTCGCCGAACGTGGACGTCGCGACCGATCCGGGCGCGAGCTCGCTCAGGTCCCACCGCACGCGCGAGCGGAATTGCCGCGGGCCTTCCTCCAGCATGACGAGGAATCCGAGACCGGATCCGCTGAATCCACCACCGGTCGCACGGACGTCGAACTGCGGCCCCACCACCGGAACGTCGGTCGGCAGACGGAATCGATAGGTGACGGTGACGGGGAATTCGACGCCGCGCTGCGCCCGCCAATGCCGGTAGCGCGCGAAACCGCTGCGGTCCGGCGCGTCGTCGGATCGCTGCAGCGGGATGACGCCCACCTGGTCGCGCGCCTGCATGTTCTCCATGCCGTTTGCGATGCCCCGCACACCGGCATAGACGAGTGGGGCGCGCAGGCTGAACGGACCACGCATCGTGGACGGTGCGCCGATGCGCACCCGCACCTGCATCGCGGACACCTCCGCGCCGGCCGCGCGAACAGGGTGTATCGCGTACTCGAGCACCGGCTCTTCGGACACGCGTCCCACCGCCGCTTGAGCATGGGCGGCCATGGCGCCGAGCCCGGTTTCGAACCCTATCAGGCAGATAAGCGTCTTCGGTCGCAGCATCAAAAGTCAGTCTAGGTGGAATGCGGCCCGTTTGCTAATTTCGGCGCGTGAACCCTCTTTCATGCGCGTTGGCGCGGGTCGCGCCTTCCCGGTGATCCGTCGCGCCGCCCTGCTGCTGAGCGTGTCAGCGCTCGCGCTCGTAGCGTGCGACCAGCCCCAGACCGAGGCCGCACGGCGCGCGCGGGAGCGGGCCGCGGCTGTCGCGGCCGCCGCGCGCAGGGACAGCATCATCCCGCCGGATGTCATCATTCCATTTGTCCCTCCGCCGGCATGGGAGACGGTGAAGCTCGCTAGCGGCGTCCAGTACCATCAGCCGCCCGGGTTCGGCCTGCGCATCAGCGACGCGAGCCTGACGAGCTGCGACACAACGACGCTGCGCGCCGACTCACCCGTGCTGCAGACCGCGTTCGCTGAGCGCTGGCCCCTCACCCTCGCGGTGCGGCGCGGCGATCTCACTCGCCTCGCCTTCGTGAACGGTTTCACGCTGGACAGCGTGGTGATCGGCACGCATGGAGAGCGCCCCGAACGCGGCGACTCGACGCGCCTGCGCCGCGGCGAGGGATGGCAGCTGCTCACCGGCCGGACGACTGCCCGCGGGGGCGAACCGCTGGACATCCTGCTCGGCACGGTGCGCTACCCCGGCGGGTGCTACCTGGTGGTGGCTGCGCGCGGCGTGGAGATCAACGCCGACACCCTCGGGTTGGTGCTCAGCACCGTGCGATTCACCTTACCGGTGAAGTGAGTGGAGGCGAGGCGACCGCTGATAGCCGACAGCCTGCGGCAGAGACCTATATCGGGGACCACTCTCCCAAGAACAGGGACAAGCTGTGAGCTCATGGCCCACAGCTTGTCCCTGTGCATCGACGAGATCCTTCCGATATAGCTGTGGGCTGACAGCTGTCGACTATCAGCTGACAGCCCACAACTCACTGCGCTAGTTACGGCGTATCAGACCACGACGCGACCACCGGCGCCGGAGCACCGTGCGGCGAGGTCGATCCGTCGCCAAGCTGACCCATCGCGTTCGCGCCCCAGCAGAGCACGCGGTTGTCCGCGGTAATACCGCAGCTGTGGCCACGACCCACGGCAACCTGCTTGAACTTCAGGCCGCTCACCGCTTGAGGTGACGTGGCGCACGGAGACGCTACGCCATTGAACGCGCAATCCTTGTTCGCGGCACCGAGCTGCCCGTCCTTATTCCAACCCCAGCACAACGCGTCGCCGGCGGCGTTCAAGCCGCAGACGTGGGCCGTCAATTCGATCCCGTCCACCGCCGAGAGCGAAGCAAAGGTCTGTTCACCCACAACGGACAGGGGGCTGAAGGCATTGCCCGGCTGCAGCGAGCCAACACCAAGCTCACCGCCGTCATTGGAACCCCAGCACATGGCCTGGTCATCCGCACGAATTGCGCACACGTACTGAGCGCCGAACTGGATCTTCTTGAAGTGGTTATCACCCGCGACAAGCGTCGGCTCCGACGCGCACTGCGACCGGAGGACACCGGCGATCGTGCAGCGCGCCACTTGCACGCCGTCGCCCAGCGCGCCGAACGAGCGGCTACCCCAGCAGTAGGCCAGACCATCGCTGCCGATGGCGCACCCACCCTGAATGCCTACGTCGACGTCCGTGTACGTGCGCGTCGTGCTGATGCGCACCGGCGTCCTGGCGCAGAACTGACCACTGCACATGTCGGTCGTCGCAGGACTGCCGACGCCACCGCTGCTGTTCTGCCCCCAGCAGTACGTCTCACCATTGGCGACACGAGCGCAGGCCAGCGCCCAGCCGACGCTGAGCTGCTCGACTGCGTCGCTGATGGGCCACGAGACGGCGATTGGTGTGGTGCTATTGGCGGCCATGCTGCCGTTACCCAGCTGACCCCACTCGTTGCGGCCCCAACACCAGGGCTGACCCGACGTCAGGACGCACGTATTGAAGCCACCCGCCTCGAGCTTCTGGGCCGACAGCCCCGCGACACGCACGGGTACCGACGAATTGCTCGTCGAGCCGATACCCAGCTGGCCGTTGCTATTGCTGCCCCAGCACCAGACGGAGTTGTCCGAAAGCAGGACGCAGTTGTGGCTCTCACCCGCAGCTATGGCCACGGGCGCGATGCACTCGAATGACATCATGATGGTGCTGGCCTGCTCCGCCGTCAGACGTCCCGATTCCACGTACTTCTGCACTTCATAGTTATAGGAATCGGCAACGTTGCTGGCCGGCCGCTCATGATCTCGCTCGACCTGGCGAATGACCACGTCGAGGCGGTTGAGCAGCGGGTTGACCTCTGCCTCAGTCAGCACGCCGTCGAAGAGCAACGTCATGACCGCGGCGCGGGTCTGCTGCAGGCAGGACATCGTCATGGCCGGCAGTGGTTTCGTCGTCTTGACACCACTCAGGCCGTCGACGCCAGTAATCGAAGCAGGATCGTTGAGCTCCCCGCACGCCGTCGTGAGGACGATTGCCAGGAGCGTGATGATGCGTGAGCGCATGGAAGTGTTCCCGATGTTTGGGAGGCACGCCTACGCTACGGGTGCGGTCTTAACCCAACAATACCGCGGTTAGCGAAAATCACGGCGATTTGCATGGCCGTGCCAGCGCATTGTGACACCGATCACGGCGCGCATTTGTGCGGCGTCACCGGGGTGCCTTAGTGTTACCTAATCGCGTGCCAACTCAGGATTTCTGAATATGATGCATGAATCCTCATTCGGCAGCCGGTGGCCAGTCGGAGATCGGCGCGGCGCGAGATCCGGAGCCGATCATGCCGGCGGGCGCCTAAGAAAGCGTGTTGCCGGCCTTCTCCTGAGTCGTGTTTTAGCTGGGGTGTTTGTGCCGTTTTCTGCCGCCCCCTCCCACCGTTCCGCGGTCCATCGGTCCATTACTCCGGCCCCAGTCAGATGCGCCCATCCGTGTCGCCGTTCATCGGTCGTACGCTGGTCGTCGCATGTCTCATCGCGACGCTGTCCCCTGCGCCCGTGGCGGCGCAGTCCGACGGGTCGATCATCGACCGTCTGGAGAAAGGTCCGATGATGGGCCGGCTCGGGCTCGTGGCGGAAGTCGGCGTGCCCTCGTACTGTCGGTTCGGCGATGCCGGGACATCCAAGGATTTCCTGCTCGCCACCGAGAACGCGCCGAGCGGCAAGGAGGTCGGCGTGATCCTCTGTCAGACGCCGGGGGCGGATTCCACGTCCTACTGGTTCGTGGTCTTCACGTTCGACCAGAGCGGCTACGTCAAGGATGACGAGAAAACGACGCTCGATCCCACGAAGATCCTCACGATGATTCAGTCGGGTACCGAAGCCGCCAACCCGGAACGTCGGGCACGGGGCTGGAACGAGCTCGAGGTGCTGGGGTGGGAGCGTCCGCCGTATTACGATAGCCTCACGCATAACCTCACCTGGTCGACGCGCCTGAGAGAAAAAGGCGCGACAGGCGAGAGCATCAATCACTCAGTCCGACTCCTTGGCCGCCGCGGCGTCATGCACGTGGATCTCGTTGCGGACCCCAAGGACATGGCCACCGCGGTGGCCGCGTTCGACTCGATCCTGACGGAATATTCGTATTTCACTGGCCACACCTATGCGGAATGGCGGCCCGGCGACAAGGTGGCCTCGTACGGCCTCACCGCGCTGATCGCGACGGGGGCCGGCGCTGCCGCGGTGCAGCTCGGCTTCTTCCCGAAGATCTGGAAATTCATCATCGGGATCTTCCTGGCGCTCAAGAAAGCCGTCATCGCGCTGTTCGTCGCCATCGGCGCGTTCTTCAGGAAGAAGTTCGGAAAGAAGGAACAGTCCTCGCCACCGACACCGGCTCCGGCCAAACCAGGTGCGCCCGCGCAACGCTCGCCCGGCGGCGCGTACAAGCCGGGAGCCGCGGGGGCTCCGGCTCCGGCCTCTGGAGCGCCACCGGCTGCGCCAGCACCGAGACCGTCCGGGTCAGTGCCGCGTCCTCCGGCGCCACCCGCCGCGGCTGCGTCGCTTCGCACCCCACCTGTTCCGCCGACCGGCCCTACGCTTAAGTAGGTGATGGGCGACAGTCTCATCACCGCGTTCATCCTCGTGGTCGTGGTGCTGTCGGAAAGCGTGCGGCGCCTGTCCACTGGCGCCGTCGTGTTGCAGCGTGACGCCAACGGCCCGTGGAGGCTGGCGCGCGCGTTCGAGCTCGGACGTGGATTGTACGTGCTTGCCTGGCTCGTTCCATATGCGCTGCCCATCGTGATCTCCGGCCCGCCCGATGAGCGATTGGGCAGCCGCCGGCTGCTCAAGCGACTCGAGTCGCGCAGCCGTCGCGTGAAGGTCAGCATCGCGCTGCTGCGCGTGAACGGCGCCGCGGTGCTCGCGCTGATGCTCGCCTTGCCGTTCGCCGTGCACCGCTGGGGCGCCTGGGGCTTCCTGGTCGTCATCACGGCGTTGCTCGTTCTCACCGTGTTGCAGGTGATCATCGCCCGCAGGGCGCTGCGTCGGGTTGGACTTGGGTTTCGACGTGCACTGCTGTCGTCGCTGCGCTTCCTGTCGCCGTTCAGCGCGCCGCAGGCCGCCGGGCTGGTGCAGGAGCAGGCCGTGAAGGGGTTGGCGCCGCTGGTCGTCGCGCACAGACTGCTGGGCGAGGATGAGTTCCTCCGCGCCATGCGGCCGCTGGCGTATGACACCGTACGCGCCGACATCCCGAACGAGGAGGGGCGTACACTGCTTGGTTTGGTCGACCCGGCACGACTGCGTGCCTTCCTGGCCAGGTCTCCGCGAACCGAGACGCCGACCCGCTTCTGTCCTCGCTGCGCCACGAGCTACCGCCCGGACGCGTTCGAGTGCGCGGACTGTCTGGGCGTACCGCTGGAGTCTGCCCAGCCCGTTTAAGCAGACCAGCGCGTCCCGACGTCCAACTCCAGGACCTCCGGGGAGCGACAGCCATGAACAGGCGTTGGGCAGTGGGTGGCGCCGCACTCGCAATCTCCACGATTGCGGCCGCCAGACTTGGCGGATGGGCAGTAGTGACGGTCGAGAATCCGCCGGATTATCTCGTTGCTGGCCGAGCCGCTGAGCTCACGTTCAGCGTCCGACAGCACGGGAGCAACCTCTTGCCGGACCTCCGTCCGGCGATCGAGGCGCGGTCGGGGATGACGAGCGTCACGGGCAATGCCGTGTCGACGTCCAAACCCGGCGTATACCGCGGATCGCTCATGGTTCCGAGAGCCGGGACCTGGCAGATCACGATTCACAGCGGGTTCGGCCGCAGCAAGGGAGCGATGCTGCCGCTGCAGGCCATCGAGCCAACGTCGCGCGTGCCGGTTGTCGCGGAGGCGGAGCGCGGGCGACTTCTGTTCGCCGCGAAGGGCTGCGTCACCTGCCACGTGCATGGCGGAGTGGACGTCGTTGGCGAGCTTCGGAACGTGGCGCCGGATCTCACCGACCGTCGGTTCCCCGCCGCTTACCTGGCGACATTCCTCGCGAATCCGGCCATCAAGCCACCGATGGCTGATCTCCGGATGCCGAACCTCGGGCTCAAGCAACCCGAGATCGCGGCCCTGATCGCGTTCATCAATTCCGATCGGAAGCTGTCCAGCCGCTGAGACTTCGTGTGCGGGCGGGACGGCGTGCGCTAGCGATAGCGCACGCCGTGTTTCACGACGATGTCGGGGCGCCCGAGCAGCTCGATGTAGCGGAGGACGTCGCCCTTCACCGCGACGATGTCGGCATACTTGCCCTCCTCCACCGTGCCGACCTGGCTCGAGACCCTCATGGCGACTGAAGGCCAGTACGTGGCGGCACGGATCGCGAACATCGGGTCGACGCCCAGCCGGTTCACCCACGCGTCCAGCTCGTGCCACGTGGCCTGCGAGTGGAATTTCATCGGAATGCCGGCGTCGGTCCCGATCAGGAGCGTCACGCCTGACTGGCGCAACTGATTGAACTTGCGCTCCAGCGTGGGACGTCGGCTTGGCGTCGCCTGGAAGTACGCCAGGCGATCCGGATGTGCGAGCGACCGCAGGATGTCCTGCACGATGGCGTCGGGCAAGCCATCGTGCCATGCGGGATCGTCGATGTGTTCCGGGTTGTCCCGGATGTACTCGTAGTTGAAGAGCCCTTCGATCGTGGGCGTCCAGAAGAATGGACCCGCCGCGCCGCGCGCCGTGCGCTCGCGCAGCAGCACGATGATGTCGTCCGGATACTCGGGCGCGGTGGCAAGACCAGTGTGCTCGAAATCGTCCACGCCCGCCGCGAGTCCACGACGGATCTCCTCGGGCCGATGCGCGTGCGCGACCACCGGCAGACGGCGCCGATGGGCTTCGTCCACCACGGCGCGCACTTCGTCCATCGTCATTTCGTCCTGGTCGATCAGCTTGATCACATCGACACCGGCGTCCGCCAGCCGTCGCACCTTGGCACGCGCGTCGTCCGGTCCATTCACGCCCCACCGAAATCGCTCCGTGTTCGGATACGGTGCGTGCTGGATGAACGGACCGGAGACGTACATCGTCGGACCGGGGATCTTGCCGGAATTGATTGCGTTCTTGAGGGCGATGCTCTCCTCGAGCGGGGCGCCCAGGTCTCGCGCGCTCGTGATCCCCGCCATGAGCAGCTGCTTCGCGGACGCGGGCATGATCACGTTGCCCAGCACACCGGTCTTCGCGTTCGTGTAGGTGCTGTCCCAGTGGCCGTAATCGCCATGGCCGTTGATCATCGTGTGCACGTGCATGTCCCACAGGCCAGGCAGGACGGACATCCCTTCCGTCGAGATCACCTGATAGCCACTCGGCACCGGCCGTGTGTCCACCGTCCCTATCGCGGAGATGCGCTCGCCGTCGATCAGGATGACCGAATTACGAATCGGCCGCCCACCGTTGCCGTCGATGAGCGTCCCTCCAACGAGCGCGATGCGATGTGCGGGCTGGGCGCTGGCGACAGACACAGCCAATAGGACTAGAGAGAGCGCGGCACGACAGGTCATGGAAGCTCCGGGCAGTGGATTCGCGGCGGAGAGAATCTGGTGTCGCCCGCCCATTAATGGCCACTCGGACCGGCCCGTTCGCCATAGAGTCCAACAGGCCTTCGAACTACACTCGCAGAAGACGCGGAGTGGCGCGGATGCTCGCGGAGGACCTGGAGCGTGATTGAATCGGACCTGACCGGTCGCATCATTGGGTCACTGTTTGGCACACACCGGCATTTCGGATTCGGCTTCCCAGAGGGCGTCTATTCAAATGCTCTCGCGGTTGAATTGCGTTTCCGTGGCCTCGAAGTGCAGCGTGAGGTGCCGATCGAGGTTCTATATCGTGGGGTGGCGGTTGGAACGTTTCGACTCGATATGGTCATAGAGCGTTGTGTCGTGGTCGAAGTAAAGTCGTGCGCTGAAATCGCCCCCATTCACGAACGGCAACTCCTCAACTATCTCCATGCAAGCACGTTCGAATTGGGGCTGCTTGTGAACTTCGGCCCCAAGCCAACGTTCAAGCGCCTGGTGTATTCGAATGATCGGAAACAGGCGCCGCGGTCGCCTTTGTAACCTCCGCGCCTTTCTGCGTGATTCCGCGGGCTCCGCGCGTGTAGTTCATCGGCCAAGTTGGCTCGGCTTGGCGCAGAAATGGGCGTAGGCCGCATATTCCTGCCCATGCGGATCCTCCTACTCGCCACAGCCTGTACCGTCACGATGGTCGCGAGCGCCAAGGCACAGTTTGCGCTGGAAGAGACCACGATCGCGGAAGTCCACACCGCGATACGAAACGGTCGGCTTACCTGCCACGACCTGGTTTCACGGTACCTCGCGCGCATCGACGCCTACGACAAGAAGGGCCCGGGGATCAATGCGATCGTCGTAGTCAATCCCGACGCGTTGAA
>DASTVV010000219.1:0-13125 GCA_035758925.1 Gemmatimonadaceae bacterium | reverse complement strand
ACCCGTCAACCCGTCAACCCGTCAACCCGTCAACCCGTCTCTATGCCCCCGGCCGGCGAGCCAGCTGCTCCACGACGTCGTATTGCACCCGAACGAACTTGTGGAGATCGCTTTCGCGGATCCGCTCCTGGTCGCTGTGAGCGCCGAATCCCTTGGGACCGTCCTCGATATCCGACGCGGGGCCGATGCCGTAGCATTGCATGCCTTTG
This sequence comes from Gemmatimonadaceae bacterium, assembly GCA_035758925.1. Lineage (GTDB taxonomy): Bacteria > Gemmatimonadota > Gemmatimonadetes > Gemmatimonadales > Gemmatimonadaceae > DASPMP01. The sequence goes on along the minus strand of DASTVV010000219.1, from coordinate 12,916 downwards.
GCGCGCAGGTACGCCATGTCCGTGGCGCCCGTGAGCATCGTTGGCAGCGTGATCGTCGAGTAGTGGCGCGTGTTGGCCGCCTCGATGGCGCGGAACGCCTCGGTGTCGAGTTTCGCGTTGGGCGTCTCGGGCCGAGTGTCGCGCTGAGCGAATGCGACGGTAACTGCGGGATCGTCCACCACCTTTCGGATGGTCTCGAGAAAGGCCTCGGGGCTCTCGCCCGGAACCATGCGCACATCGAGCGTGGCTTTCGCCTCGGACGGTATGACGTTCACGCGATAGCCGCCTTGCACGATGTTGGGCGACACCGACGTCCGAATCACCGACGCATGTCCCGGTTCCTTCGCGACGAAGTATTCGTCCACCGCCGCGACTTTCGCGGGATCGGCATCGAGGACGGCGAGGTAGCGCTCGGCGCTGTCGGGGCTGGAGATGCCGGCCAACCGCCGGAAGTACGCCCGCGTGGTTTCGTTGAGGTTCACGGGCGCGCGCCAGCTTCCCAGTCTCGTGATGGCGCGCGAGAGATGCACGACGGCGTTGCCCATGAGCGGGACGGACCCGTGTCCAGCGGGCCCGCGAGCCGTGAGCTCGATGGCCCTCGGAATCTTCTCGGTGGTGGATACCGCGGCGTACTTCACGCGACCACCGGCACGAGCGACGCCGCCACCTTCGGCCAGGCAGTACTCGGCGTCGATGAGAGGGAACTGATTGTTCACCATGAACTGGATGCCGAAGCGCGTCGACCCCTCCTCGCCCGCTTCGGCCAGGAAGATCACGTCACGGTCGAGCGGTACGTTGAGGCGTTTGAGTGTCAGCATCAGCATCAGGCCGGCAACGACGTTGTCCTTGTCGTCGACGGCGCCACGTCCATAGACGTAGCCGCTGTCGAGCGTGGCGCTGAACGGCGGGTGTTTCCACTTGGCGGGGTCGACGTTCACCACGTCCGTGTGGCCCATGATGAGGATCGGCCGCTTGGAGCCGTTGCCCCTGAGACGCGCTACGAGATTCGGGCGATTCGGGTCCAGCGCGAACGTCTGCACCGGAATGCCCTCGCTCTCCAGCGTCCTCTTCAGGTACTCCACTGCCGGAGCTTCCTTGCCAGGCGGATCACTCGTGTCGAACCGCAGGAGTGCCTGGAAGTGGCGCAGGGTCTCGGTCTCGATCGCTGCCCAGTCGGGCTGGCTGGCGCGCTGCGCGTGTGAGGGTGCACCGGCGAGCGCAAGGATCGCAAACGCCGTTGTGCAGCGGAGGAAGGCTGTTGGCATCACCGAAAGTATTTCGAACTCAACGGCTCAGCCAGTTTGACGAAAGTGCCTTCGCGCACGGAACCTGCGCAGACCGCGAAGCATGAAGCGCGCTTCGGTCGCAGTCGCGTTCGTCTTCGTGGCGACGGTTTCTGGCGGGCTCCGCGCGCAAGCCGCAGCGAGCAGCGGGGCTGGCGCGGGCTACCCGAACGTCGACCGTCCGATGGCGCTCGGTCCTGGCGACACCGTTCAGGTGCTTAACCGCATCGTGGTGGATCGCGCGCCGGGCCAGCGTGGATCGCGGATGGACGTGCACTACACCACGCGTATTCCGGCCAGCGACGCCGACGCGCGCGCAGCGCAGGCGGATCGGGTGGCGCAGATCGTCGGCGCCGACGCCTGGAAGCTCGGGGCGCGTCGCGTCACGATCAGCATCTGCGAGACGCGAGCGTGCGCCGAAACACGCGAACCCCCGAAGCAGTGGTGGGTCTACGAGCGCATAAGCGGCGGCGAGTGGCGACGGTCCAAGCCCTGAGACTGGGTTGACGGGTTGACGGGTTGACGGGTTGACGGGTTGACGGGTTGACGGGTTGACGGGTTGACGGGTTGACGGGTTGACGGGTTGACGGGTTGACGGGTTGACGGGTTGAGAGGTTCGCAACCTGAAACCAGACAACCTGACAACCCGACTCAGACGTGCGATGTGCCGTTCAGGACGCCAGATTTAGGTATCGGCTGGCGGCCCCTTCCGCCGCGACACAGCCTGACTTCAACCGTCGTCCGAGGCATCCATGCGTCGCGTCCTGCTGTCGTCGGTATTGCTCTCGATCCTCTCTGTCTCGCTCGGCGCGCAGGGCGCCACAGCCCGTCCGATGGCTTCACAGGCGACAGACCTCTCGGCAGCAAAGCCGGGCAGGGAACCGAGCCAGCCCATCGACGAAGATTACACCAGGAAAATTCGCGAATACACCACCGAGAGCTTTTTCCTCTCACCGCTGGTGGATTATCTGCCGGCATCGTCCACGGTCCCGGCCCCCAAGGCCGTGCTCGGCGACATCGCCGGCGCGCCGACCAGGCTGCCCTACTCGAAGGAGGTATACGCCTACATGCGCATGCTCGAGAAGGCGAGCCCGCGCGTGAAGGTCTACTCCATCGGCACGACGGAGGAGGGGCGCGAGATGATCGCCGTCGCGGTGGCGTCCGAGTCGCTCATGGCAAAGCTGGACGAGAATCGCGCCAAACTGGCGCAGCTCGCCGATCCGCGAACGATCGGGATGGACGACGCGCTCGCGGAGCGCATCGCGGCGAGCGCGGCGCCCGTTTACTACGTCACCGGGACCATCCACTCACCGGAAGCGGGCGCGCCGACAGCACTGATGGAATTGGCGTACCGCCTGGCCGTGGACGAGAGCCCGTACATCAGGAACATCCGCAACAACCTCATCACGCTCATCACGCCCATCGTCGAAGTGGACGGGCGTGATCGTCAGGTGGACATCTATAACTGGCACATGAAACACCCGAACGAGACCTGGCCGAACCTGGTCTACTGGGGCAAGTACGTCGCGCATGATAACAATCGCGACGCGATGGGGATGACGCTCAAGCTCACGCAGCACGTCGCGGACACGTACGTCGCGTGGAAGGCGCAGGTGCTGCACGACCTGCACGAATCCGTGCCATATCTCTACGACAACACCATCGGGGACGGCCCGTTCAACGCGTGGATCGATCCGCTGCTCACCAACGAGTGGCAGATGGTCGGTTGGCACAACGTGCAGGAGATGACGCGAATGGGCATGCCTGGCGTCTTCGCGCACGGCCGTTTCGACACGTGGTCGCCGGGCTATCTCATGTTCATTGCCGCGACGCACAACGGCATCAGCCGGCTGTACGAGACGTTCGGCAACGGGGGCACGGCGGAGACGCTGGATCGCACGCTGAGCCCGGGCGAGACCGAGCGCACGTGGTATCGCCAGAATCCGCCGCTGCCTCGCGTGAAATGGTCGCTGCGCAACAACAACAACTACGAGCAGACGGGCGTGCTCATCTCGCTCAATTACTTCGCGAGCAATCGCCGGCAGTTCCTGCAGAACTTCTACGAGAAAAGCAAACGCTCGATCCTCAAGGCGCGCACCGAGGGGCCGGCGGCGTACGTCCTCCCGGCCAACGACCCGCGCCCAGGCGCTCAGGCCGAGCTGCTCGCCGTCATGAAGAAGCAGGGCGTCGAAGTCTCTCGCGCGACGGCGCCATTTACCGTCCAGGTGCCGGCGACGGCGAAGCGGTTGGCGGTTGGGGGTGCGGGGGCTGGGGGCCGCGACTCGGTGCGGCAGGCAGCCAACCCCACACCGCAGACGCCAAACCCCGCACCCCAAAACACCGACCAAACCTTCCCGGCTGGTTCCTACGTCATTCGGATGGACCAGCCGTACAGCCGTATTGCTGACGCGCTGCTCGACTACCAGTACTGGTCGCCCAACGATCCGCAGAAGACGCCGTACGACGATACGGGCTGGACATTCCCGGAAGGGTTTGCGGTTCAGGCGATTCGCGTTGCGGACACGAAGGTGCTCGACGTTCCGGTGGAAAAAGTGACGACCGCGATCAAGCCCGCGGGTGGAATCTCGGGAAGCGGCAACATCTTCCTCGTCAATCACAACGCGGACAACGCGCTCGCGACGCTGCGTTATCGCCTGAAGGCGGCGGACTTCCAGGTGTCGGAGGAGCCCTTCGAGGTGGCCGGCGAGAAGTTCACCCGCGGTTCATTCGTCATTCGCAACGCGGCGCAGGCGGACCTGGATCGCGCCGCAAGGGATCTGGGCCTCAAGGTCACCGCGGTCGCGTCAGCGCCAACGGTCAAGACGCATCCCGCGCGCGCGGCGCGCATCGCCATCCTGCACAACTGGATCAGCACGCAGACCGAAGGCTGGTGGCGTCTGGCCTTCGACGGGCTTCAGATCCCGTACGAATACATCAGCACGCAGGACGTGGCGAAGACGCCGAACCTCAATCTCAAGTACGACGTCATCCTGTTCCCGCCGGCCGGTGGGTCGGTGCAGCAGATCATCCAGGGTCTCCCGATGTGGCGCAACCCGGTGCCGTGGAAGAACACGCCGGAGACCCCCAACATCGGCACGTGGGCGCAGACGGACGACATGCGTCCGGGCCTCGGCTGGCAAGGGCTTGCGAACCTGGAAGCCTTCGTGAAGAAAGGCGGCGTGCTGGTTGGCGTCGACAACACCGCCGACCTGACCGTGCAGACGGGTCTCGTGAGCGGCGTGAGCGTGAACACACCGCCGAGCAATCGCGTCGTGGGCAGCTTGTTGCGGTCGCGCATCGTCGACGAGGAGAGCCCGATCGTCTACGGCATCAAGGACAACCTCGCGGTCTACAGCGACGCCGGCGAAAGCTTCAACGTCGGCAGCACGCGCGGCGGATTCCGGAGCAATCGGTTTGGCGGCGGCAACGAGCGGGCGACGGGGCGGGGCACGGTGGACGATCCCGACGTCTCGCAGGGACGCGCTGCGCTGGATCCGCGCTTCGAGGCGCCGAAGCAGCAGTCGGTGCAGCCGTGGGAGCGCGCGCCGCTCAGCGACGAACAGCTGCGCAATCCCATCAACATCATTCCGCCGGCGCAGCGTCCCCGCGTCGCGCTTCGGTTCGCGGATCAGCGTGAGCTGCTGGTGTCGGGCCTGCTGGACGGCGGCAGCGACATCGCGCAGCGGCCCATCGTGGTGGACGTGCCGGTGGAGCAGGGCCACGTCGTCCTGTTCGCCACGAATCCCGTGTGGCGCGGCGAAACGATCGGCAGCTACTTCCTGGTGTTCAACACGATTCTCAACTTCGACAACCTGAACGCGGGTCGGAAGCTGGACGCCAGATAGAGCGGACTGACACATGCGCCTCGAGGCCGCCGTGCCTCGAGGCGTATCGCCGGATCGGACCGCTACTGCAAAAGCGTGATCTGCGCTGGCGCGCTCACGACTTCCCTCTTGTCGCCTCCGACGCTTCCAATGATGCGGTACGATCCTGCCGGAAGAGGCTGTCCGTCGATCGAGCTGCCCAAGGGGCGCCAGAACACATGGATCGAGATACTCGCTCCAGGTGCAAGCTCGACGGGGTCGACCTGAATCAGCCGCTACAACCCCCGGGGGCGGCGATCGGCGTCACAAACTGCCTTTCTGGGACAATAACCCTCCACCACCCCAACGAGACGCTCTCACGCCCCTCCTTTGCTTTCGCTAATCACCCCCAGAGCGTCCGGTGCGATAAGGCCGTGTTCCGCAGCGTGGATTGCTGCCGCGAGCGTGTCGTCGGCGAGGAGCAGTGTCGATCCCGCCGCGACAACCTCGTGTGCAAGCTGCTCGATGACACGTGACCGCTCAGCATCCTTTGCAACATTACGAATGTAGACCGCCTTGATGCGGCCTTTGTACTGCCGCACGACGTCGCGGTAGATCTCCGCGTCCTGCTGGCTGCTGTCGCCAATGAGGACCGCTGGCACATCCGGATACGCGGCGAGCACGCGCCGGATCATCTCACGCTTGTGGGTGTGGTGGTGGCGCTGCGACAGGGTGTCCAGTCCAAGGTCCATATCACGCAGCATGATGGGTCCCGCAGGAATCGTGTGAATCTCCAGGAACTGCGCGATCAGGTCGTGCAGGTTCCACGGACTGCTCGAGACGTAGAACATGGGGTTGCGCCCGGTACCGGTGGGACCACGGCGCAGCGCCTGGTAGAACTCGGCGACGCCGGGAAACGGCAGCCGCGTGCGCGCATTCCCCAACGCCATGGTCTGCACGGCGCGCAGGAAGTTCGTGACGTTCGACTGCAGCACCGTGTCGTCGATGTCGCTGATGACGAGGAACTCCGGCATGGACACCGGTACGAGGGCGCGCGCCTCGGCGCGAACCGATTGGTCGGCGACGAGCTCGGCGCGCACGCGGATCCAGTCGTCATCCAGGCGCTCGGGCTGCGCCCCAGCCATCCAGCCAGTGAAGAACCCCTCGTCGTCCGTGATGAGCTCCTGCGAGTCGGTACCGACGCTGACCCTCACGGCCGTGTTGGGAATTGCGTCCGCGTCGGCGCGCCGGACCATGGCCCACAGATTCTCGAGCTTGGAGTTACCCGCGCTGGCGGCCGCGATTGGCGTATCGCGAAGTGCGCGGCCCATCACGAGCACGCGTCCCGCCGCGCCAAAACCGTCGTAGAGCGCGATGCTCCGCGCTGCCTGTGGCAGACGGTCGAGCACCACGTCGCGCGCAGCTGCACCGACGGCCAGCGCGTCGGTCAGCAGGCGGAACAAGCCGCGGCCCGCACCTTCGTTGCTCACCTCAGTACGGTGGCGCGAGAACCGCGCCATCCGCCAGGGCTACGGCAACACCGCTGCCAGCATCAGGCTTCGCGCTACGATGCGTATCGGCATTTGTATACTAAACCACGCGGGCAGGCCGTGACGTCACTTTCCCAGCACCGAGTCCGTCTGTGCGATGATGGCGTCCAGCTCCTTCCGCAGCACCACGTAACGCTCCTTTGCGTCACGCCCCACCTTCTGCTGGGCCTGCGAGGTGAGGCTGTAGAGGTACGTGATGTGTGCCTGCAGTCCGGGCGTGCTGTAGCGAATCGGCGGCGTGAGCAGCTTCTCCTCGATCGCCGCAATCCTCGACAGCGTGTCCGTCACCGCAGGGTTGGTTGGTGCTTCGCGCAGACGCCGCCGTGCTTCCCGCAGTCGCGCGACGACGCGATTCGCGTCGCTCACCAGATCGCGGACGCGGATGTTGTGCTCGAACTGCTCGCGCAGGTCGGCGAGCGTCACACCGTCCTTCACGTTGCGCGGATCTTCCCGCACTACGAGCGGCTGCGAGATGGTCTGGCCCGCGACGTCGAGTCGCACCGTATATCGGCCAGGTACCGCCAGCGGCCCATTGCCAGCGGGCTGGCCTGTCGTGCCATCACGGGGTCCGGGATACGTGAGGTCCCAGAAGTAACGGTTGAGACCCAGTTCCGTGCTCAGAGGCGACGCGGGACGTGCGCGCGCTGGCCCATCCTCTTCCTCGGCCGCGACGTTACCGACGCCAGCACCGGGCATGCCGCCGGCCGCTATGTCTGCCCCACGCGGCGGTCGCCCGCTCTCGCTGGAGAAAGCCCTTACCACGCCGCCCGCCGAATCCAGTACCGTGAGCGTTACGGCGGTGCTCGGCGTCTGGCCGAGGAAATAGTCGAGCATCGCGCCCACCGGCGGATACTGTGGCGCCGCCGGTCCACGCCCACGTCCGAATCCACCGCCGGCTTGATACCTGACGAGGTAGGCGTCGCGCGGCCTGAAGAGCGTCGTCGACAGCGTCTGGAGCGAATATGCCGGTCGCACCTCCGTCACGGGTCCCGTCGTCAATGACACCTTGCCCAGTCCCTGATGCAAGGGCGTGAGGTTGTCGACGATCCAGAATGCGCGGCCTTGCGTGGCGATCACCAGATCCTTGCGGTAAACCTTGATGTCGTTGATCGGCACGATGGGGAGATTGAGCTGGAACGACTGCCAGTGCGCTCCGTCGTCCTTCGAGATGTACATCCCGAATTCAGTGCCGGCGTAGAGCAGGCCGGGACGGTCCGGGTCTTCGCGCACGACGCGCGTTGGCACGTCGTTCGGGATGCCGTTCGAGCCCGTGGTGAGACGCTTCCACGTCTTGCCGAAGTCGTCCGTCTTGTAGATGTACGGTGCGAAGTCGCCCAGCAGGTAGCGATAGACGGCGTAGTAGGCGGACCCGGCGCGATGCGGCGAAGGATCGATCATCGCCACGCGGCCGCCCGGCGGCAGGTCCCTGGGGGTGATGTTCGTCCAGGTGACGCCATTATCGCGCGAGACGTGGAACGGTCCGTCGTTCGCGCCCGTCCAGATGACGCCGCGCTGCACCGGCGATTCTCGAATGGAGTAGAGCGTGGGGTACACTTCCTCGCCCGTCATGTCACGCGTGATCGGCTCGCCCGAGATTGCGCGCGCGAGCCTGGGATCGTTGGCGGTGAGGTCGGGACTGATCTTCTCCCAGGCGACGCCTTCGTCGCGCGTGCGGTGCACGAACTGCGATCCGTAGTAAATCGTGCGTGGATCCCACGGAGAGATCTCCATCGGCGACACGCGCTGGAACCTGAAGATCAGGTCCGCCGGGACGTTGCCGTACAGCGACTGCGCGCCCACCCAGTACTGCTTCTCCTGTCCAGTCCTGAGACTCATGCGGCTGTACTGTCCCTTGCACGAGCCGTAGACCGTGTCAGGGTTGGTGGGATGCGGCATGATCGGCCCCGTCTCACAGCCAGGGCCGGTGCGCCACTCTTCCGCTTGCCCCGAGTTCAGTGGCAGCGACGGCACGATCAGCGTGGTGTTGTCCTGCTGTGCACCATACAACCGATAGGGAAACTGGTTGTCGAGATACACCTGGTAGATCTCGGCCGTCGGCTGGTTGTACTGCGTGGACCAGGTGCGGCCGCCGTTCACCGACACGTTCGCGCCCCCGTCATTCGACTGGATCATCAGGTTGCCGTCGCGCGGATTGATCCACATTTCGTGGTTGTCACCGTGCGGAGTCGGGAAACTGCGCAGCGTCTTGCCGCCGTCGGTGGACTTCCAGAAGCCCTCAGCGCCGACGTACACGACATCGGCATTCGTGGGATCAGCTGAGAGCGTCGTGTAGTAGAAGGGACGCTGCACGATGGCTGGCATGCCGTTCACCATCGACCACGTCGCGCCGGCATCGTCCGAGCGATACAGACCGCCGCCCGGCTTCGCCTCGTACAGCAGGTACAGTCGGTTGGGATTGGCAGCGGTGACACCGATGTTGCCCTTGCCGATCAACCCGTTCGGCAGCCCACTGGTGAGGCGCGTCCAGTTGTCTCCGCCGTCGACACTCCTGTAAATGCCGCCCTCGCGCGCACCGCTGATGATGGTCCACGGCTTCCGCTCGATGCGCGACATCACTGCGAACACGACGTTTGGATTGCCCGGCTGCAGTTCAACATCGGCGGCGCCCGTGCTGTCGGAGACGAACAGGACCTTCGTCCAGCTCTTGCCGCCGTCGCGCGAGCGGAACACACCGCGCTCGGGGTTGGCCTTGAACGGGTTTCCCGTCGCCGAGACGTAGACGATGTCGGGATTGCCGGGATGCACGCGCATCGCGCCGATCTGCCCCGCTTCGCGCAGTCCGACGAACGTCCACGTCTGGCCTGCATCGGTCGACTTGTACACGCCGCGACCAATCGAGACGTTGCTGCGCACGCCGTCAGAGCCGGTGCCGACATACACGATGTTCGGGTCCGACTGCGCGACTTCGATGGCGCCGATGGACGCGACAGGAATCTTGCCGTCGGAGATGGGGAACCAGTTCTGGCCGGCGTCTATCGTCTTCCACACGCCGCCCGAGGCTACACCCATGTAGAACGTCGCCGGCTGGCTCGAGACGCCCGTGACGGCCGTGACGCGGCCGCCGCGGTTCGGGCCGACCATTCGGTATCGCAACCCCTTGAAGAGCGCTGAATCCTGGGCCTGCGCGACAGTTGTGGACAACAGGCCAAGGACGATCCCGAGCCGAACGAAAGCAACGCTTTGTGACATCTGGAACGACCTCGCGAAGGGTAGCGAAAGACTGAAGATCGGCGTCCAGTCCCCGTATGAAAAGGTTGCATGGTGACCGACTGGAACATGCGCGTGACCTCAGGCCCCCTTGCCGTAGTTTCTCTTGTGCGCTGCTCGACGACGGCGGCGGCCGATGTGCGGTGACCGAGACGGACCACGTGGTCCGCGGAACCCGCGAGTGGAAGGGCAGGGAGCCAAACGTGAAGATTCCGTTGAGTCTCGTGAGTGCCATCGCCGCGATGCTTCTGCCCGGACAGGCCGCGGCGCAGATCATCCCGATCAAGACGGTTCCAATCGCCGAAGGCGATCAGTTCACGTTTCTTCCGTCGACGAATCGCGGGATGGCGCACGTCTCGATCGCGCTGCGCGATTCGTTGCTTGATCCGTACACGAATCCCGCGACGGCCGCACGTTTCCGGACGGCGTACGGATTTGGCGCGATGACATCCTACGTGATTTCGCGCAGTGCCGGCGACGGAACCACGTTGCCCGCGGGCGCCATGCTGAGATCGAAGAGCGGATCAGCGTTCGCCGGGTTGGTCCTGGCCCTTCAGCGGTTGTCTCCGGGCCGCAATGGCAACGGCACGGTGCTGACCGAGCGACTCGTCGGGCCGGGAAGCCAGGTCAGGACCGCCGAGACGAACAACTACGTGCATGCGCTGATGGGGCGATCGGTGGGATCGCTCTCTTTTGCGGGAAGCCTGGCATGGTCGCGCCTCGCGGGCATCGACGGCGCCGATCAGCTGTACCCCGGAAGCAAGAGCGTCGCACAACGCGGCGACATGCTCATGCTGCGGGCCGGCGTGCTCAGAGACTGGTCCCGTGGCCGATCGGCCGAGGCTGTGGTAGTCCACGGCCGGAACGCGACAACCCACGACGTGACCTTCGAAGAGTTCCTGTGGAATCCCGCGACCCGTACGGCGCAGCCGCAATCGCGCGTCAATCACAACTACGACCAGACACACTTGTGGGGCGCGCAGCTCCGGTACATGCAACCACTCGCAGACTCCGGATGGCGTGTCGGGGCGCAGCTCACGGCCAATCGGACCGCGCATCGGACGATTCCCACGGTCGGGCTGATGACCCTCGCGCGCGACCCCGGGCAATCGGTGGCGTTCAACGCGGGGCTCGGCGCGTCGCGTCGCGCCAGCAATACCACGTTTGCCGCGGACGCCATCTACGAGCCCATCTGGGCTCGAGGCCCCGACGGCGCGAACGACAACCGGTACCGCTTTTCGAACGGAATCGTGCGCGGCGGTGTTCGACGCCAATTCGACATGGCGCCGGCAACGGCGGAAGTACAGCTGGGAGTACAGGTTCACTCCATCGGCTATACGCTGGACAAGCGCGACCTCCTGTCGCAGTCGGAACCGACGCGCTCCCATAAGCGCTGGAACGAATGGGCTCACAGCATTGGGCTGGGTTACAGCACTCCCCAGTTCCAGGTTCGGTACCAATGGCGTCTCACCAGCGGTGTGGAACGCGTCGGGTTCCTCCAACAGAATTTCCCGATCGGAATTGCGAACGTTCCAGAGTCGGCCATACTGCCGAACCAGCCGGCGCAGCTATCCAGCTTCCCGATCCGCGTAACGACGCAGCAGTTGAGCGTCACGGTGCCCTTCAAATGATGCGACTTGTCGGCGTCACCCTCTTGCTGGCGGCCGTCGGCTGCGATCGCGGCATTTCCGATCCGCCAGTGCCGCCTCCGCTGTCGCTGGATATTCAGCTGCGACAGGCGATCGGTCAGTGGGGCGTGATCGGGATCGGCCCGGTGCCCCAGCAGAACCCGGCAATGGTATCACTCGGTCAGTCGCTCTTCTTCGACAAGGTGCTGAGCGGCAACCGGGACGTTTCCTGCGCGACGTGCCACGATCCGTTGGCAAGCGCGGTCGACGGACTGGCTCTCGCCATCGGCACAGGAGGGGCAGGTTCGGGTCCGACCCGCAGCCTCGGCGCCGGCCGCCGGTTCGTCCCACGCAACGCCCCGACGCTCATCAATGCCGGGTTGGGTCTGCCGTATTCGCTGTGGGACGGACGAGTCAACAACGAAGGGTCGCTGACGTCGCAGTTCAAGGCGCCGCCTGGAATCGTCTTACCGGCAGGACTGAACAACCTTCTGGCCGCGCAGGCGATGCTTCCGGTGCTCAGCCGCGTCGAGATGCGCGGTGACGCCGGCGATCGCGACGCGTTCGGGAACGTCAATGAGCTCGCCCAGTTCGGCGACTCGGAAACCTCGGTCATCTGGAAAGGCGTCATGCAACGCCTGCTGGCCATCCAGGAGTACGCCGACAAGTTTGCGGCGGCCTATCCCGGGATCCCAACGCAGTCACTGGGGTTTCAGCATGCCGCCAACGCGCTTGCTGCCTTTCAGATCGCGAACTTCACCAAGACCAACTCGGCCTTCGATCGGTATCTGGCGCACGACGATCGCGCGCTCACGGACGAGCAGAAGCGCGGCGCGCTGGTGTTCTTCGGCAACGGGCTCTGCTCGTCGTGTCACTCCGGACCGTTCCTGGGCGGATTCCAGTTCGCCAATGTCGGCACGCCGCAGATCGGACCAGGCGTGGGTGCAGCGGCTCCGCTGGACATCGGCCGCGGTGAACAGTTCCCGACGACGTCATTCTATCAGTTCGCGTTCCGTGTTCCGCCCCTGCGGAACGTGGAGCTCACGGCGCCTTACATGCACAACGGCGCCTATGCCACGCTCGACCTCGTGATCCGTCACTACACCAACCCGGACTCTGCGCTGCGCGCCTTCGATGTGGGACAGCTGGATCCGGCGCTGCGCGACACGTACCATGGCGACGAGGCGACGATCAACAAGGTGATGCTGACGCTGGCCCCGCAGCTTCGTTCCTCGCCGCTGGGTTTCCCGTCCGGTGGCATCAAGTTGAGCGAGGTGGATCGCGCGCAGCTGATCGCCTTCCTCAAGTCGCTCACCGATCCCGCCGCGCAAGGCCTGGCAGCCGTGATTCCAGCGTCGGTGCCCAGCGGCCTTCCAATTCGCTGACACGGGTCACCGTCGCGCTTAGCTCGACACGTCGTTTAG
>DASTVV010000192.1:0-23212 GCA_035758925.1 Gemmatimonadaceae bacterium | reverse complement strand
CGTCGATTCGCTACCACGCTCGTCTTTCCATCGGTGCACGTCGCCGACGCGCTCGACGCGCGCGCCAACCTCGGTGCCGAGCTGCGCCGCGCGGTGGGGCATGAAGGCGTACGCGATCCCGCGCGGCTCGCGCTGACGCTGCTCGGCGCGATGCGCTGTGCCTCGCGCGCCGGCTACGAGCCGGGGGAGCGTCGGCGCGTCGTGAAGCACGCCGTGCACGCGGCGATCCGGCCGGCCGCGCCGACCGATCCGGCGCGTCGCCGCGCCGCGGGGGATTGACCGACGCCCCGGGCTCGTGTTAGCCTGACCGGTACAACTGAAGACTCGTGGTGATTTGCCGCCTATTGCCGCCACGTTAAACAAGGTGCTAAAACGCGACGCGCCCGGCGGCTCCCGCCCGGGCGTTTTCGTTTTCGAGACCGACGCTCGCGCGCGGTCACGCCTTGTCTGACACCGGCATCGGTGGCCTCTCAGTGGAGGATCCAGGTGCCGGTTGTACGCGAGCTGTCAGGGCAGGTTGCCCTTTATGAATCGATGGGTGCGCCGCGCGCGCCCGTCGTCGTCGCCCTGGGCGGCATCTCGGCGGATCGACACATCTGCGCGCACGCGTCGAATGCCTCGCCGGGCTGGTGGGAGCCGGTCGCTGGCGCCGGCCGTCCGCTCGACACATCTCGCTTCCGCCTGATCGGCTGCGACTGGCTGGACGGCGGCGCCGGCCCTGATGGACGGCCGTTGCGTGTCGTAACGACGGGCGACCAGGCGGAGGCGCTCGCCGAAGCCCTCGACGAGCTCGAGGTCGATCGGGTGCATGCCGTGGTCGGTGCGTCCTACGGCGGCATGGTCGCCCTCGCCTTTGCCGCCGCGTACCCGCACCGCCTCGACCGGCTGGTGGTGATCGGCGCCGCGCACGAGACGCACCCCATGATCACCGGCATCCGCGTCATCCAGCGGCGCATCGTCGAGCTGGGGCTCGACACGAATCGCGTTCGCGACGCCATCGTCCTGGCTCGCGCGCTGGGCATGACGACGTATCGCAGCGCGGGCGAGTTCGCGACACGCTTCGACGTGGGCCCGCTCGAGCTGCACGATACTCATGCGACGTTCGACGTCGAGCGCTACCTGCTGCACTTCGGCGAGCGCTTTGCTGACCGCTTCACACCGGCGCGCTTTCTCGCACTGTCCCTCTCGGCCGATCTCCATCGCGTGGACCCGAGCGCCATTCGCGCCGCCACCACGCTCGTCGCCATCGAGCATGACGCGGTGGCGCCCCGCTGGCAGATCGAGCAACTGGCCGACGCCATCGGCTCGCGCGCCCGCGTCGCGGACCTCCACTCGGAGATCGGACACGACGCGTTCCTCACTGAAACCGACACGCTTTCACCCATCCTCAGCGCCGCCCTGTCATGAGCCAGAACAGTCACTCTCCAACGACTCGCGCTGTCCGCGCGGCCATCGCCACCGATCGTGAACACGGCGCCGTGGCCCCGCCCATTCACCTGACGTCGACGTTCGCCTTCGAGGGCTTCGGCGTATCGCGCAAATTCGACTACACGCGCAGCGGCAACCCGACGCGCACGCAACTGGCGGACGCGCTCGCCGGCCTCGAGAACGGCGCTGGCGCGGTGGTCACGAGCACCGGCATGTCCGCTGTCACGCTCGCCGTGCAACTCCTGAAGCCGTCGGACACGCTCGTGGCGGCGCATGACTGTTACGGTGGGACGCAGCGCCTGTTCAAGGCGCTCGCCGGCCGTGGCCAATTCGACCTCCGCCTCGTCGATCTCACTGCGGCCGATGCGCCAGCCGCGATCGCGGCGCTTCGTCCGGCGATGGTCTGGATCGAGACGCCGAGCAATCCGCTGCTGCGGATTACCGACGTTCGCGCGGTGGCAGCCGCAGCGCGCGCCGTCGGCGCGATCGTCGTGGTCGACAACACGTTCCTCTCTCCTGCGCTGCAGCAGCCGATCGCTCTCGGTGCCGACCTCGTGGTGCACTCCACGACGAAGTACCTCAACGGCCACAGCGACGTCGTCGGCGGCGCGGTCATCGCCGCGGACAAGGCCCGCAACGAAGAGCTCACGTGGTGGGCGAACTGTCTGGGCATCACGGGAGCGCCGTTCGACAGCTACCTCACCCTGCGCGGCGTTCGCACCCTGCACTCGCGCATCCGAGATCACCTGGCGAGCGCGGACGCGGTCGTCGAAGCGCTCGTCGGGCACCCTGCGGTGACGCGGGTCTACTATCCGGGACTCACTGACCACCCGGGCCACGAGATCGCGCGCGCGCAGCAGTCCGGCTTCGGCGCGATGGTGAGCTTCGAGGTCGTGGGTGGCATCGATGGCGTTCGGCGATTCGTCGAGAGCCTGCGATGTTTCACGCTGGCCGAATCGCTCGGCGGCGTCGAGAGCCTGGCTGCGCACCCTGCGACCATGACGCATGCGTCGATGACCTCGGACGCCCGCGCGACGGCGGGAATCAGCGACAGCCTGGTGCGTCTGTCCTGTGGCATCGAGAGCCCAGAAGATCTCGCGAGCGACGTCACCGCGGCGCTCGACGCCGTGCTCGAATCGGCTCCAGCCGCCTCGGCGTCCCGGCGGACGGGCCGTGTCCAGGCCAGACGTACTCGCGATCACGTCGACGTCGTTCTCGTCGGCGCCGGCGCAATCGGCCGTGAGCTCATCGCGCAAGTCACGGCGGACACCGCGACTCCGCTTCGCATTGCCGCCGTCTGCGATCGGTCGGGCTTCGTCTTCGATCCAGCGGGACTGGGCTTCGCACGGCTGGCCGAGCTGAATGCCCACAAAGCCGCCGGCCGGCCGCTGAGCGACGCGGCCGGGGGTCAGCGCGCAACGGCGCTCGAGCTCGTGCAGGCCGCGGCGGTACTTGGGCGTCCCGTGCTCGTGGACGCAACACCCGCCGACACCACGGAGCTCCTCGAAACCGCGCTGGCTGGCAACTTCGACGTCGTGCTGGCCAACAAGGTACCGCTCGCGGCGGAGCAGGTTTCAGTGGACCGTCTCAACGCGGTCGCGGAACGCCACGGCCGCACGATCCTGCACGAGGCGACGGTTGGCGCCGGACTGCCCGTCATCGACACGCTCCGCAAGCTGCAGGAGGCCGGCGACGAGATTCAATCGATCGCGGGATGTCCGTCGGGGACGCTCGGATATCTGTTCGGCGAGCTGGGCCGGGCGACGCGCTTTTCAGACGCGCTGCACCGCGCCGTCGAGCTGGGATACACGGAACCCGATCCGCGGATCGATCTCTCGGGGCTGGACGTGGCGCGCAAGGCGCTGATTCTCGCGCGCGCGATCGGATTCCGCGGCGAGCTGTCGGACGTGCACGTGGAGTCGCTGGTCCCGCCGACGTTCGCGGACACGACGCCCGGCGAGTTTCTCGCGCGCGCCTCGGAACTGGACGACAGCTGGGACCGCCGGGTGAACGATGCGCGGCGTGCGGGCCGCGTGCTGCGCTACCGCGCCCTCGTGACACCGACCGCGATCGTCGTCGGTCTCGTTCCCGTGCGGCTCACCGATTCGCTCGGGACGCTGCACGGCACGGACAACCAGTTCACCTTCATCACACGCAGGTACAACGAGCGACCCCTGGTCATCACGGGTCCGGGTGCCGGGCCGGCCGTCACGGCCGCGGGCGTCTTCAACGACCTGCTGCGACTCCAGCGGACGGCCCCGCGTCCGACATCGTACGCGAGGCTCAGTGCAGCGACGCCGCGCGCGACGCAGTCGTTCCGCGCGTCGCCCGCACGTCCTTGAGCCCCTGGGTGATGTGAGTCTCGACGGTCTTGATCGACACGCCGAGGCGCTGTCCGATCGCCGACGGCGCGAGACCCTCGCGCCAGCGCAGCTCACACACGGCGCGCCGGCGCTCGGGCATGGCCGCGAGCGCGGCGCTCACGAGGGCGTGCAGCTCCTCGACGGAGTCGTGGTCGCCAAGGGAATCGACTCCCGCCCACTCCATCTCGTGCGCGGCGGTCCGCTCCCACTCACGATGGAGATCCTCCCGCCGTAGCCAGTCGAGCGCGCGATTGCGCGCGGCCCGCCTGAGGTAGCTCTGCAGCTCGCCGCGCACCGCGAGCTCGCGGCGCGCGCTCCAGAGCTTGAGAAAGACGTCCTGCACCAGCTCCGCCGCCACGTGCGGCGAGTCCACCATGCGCGTCACGAACGCCGTGAGTGAACGCGCATGTCGCTCGAACAGCTCGTCGAACGTGGAGGCGTCGATGGTGGTCATGCGACGGTGCCGTCGGCCTGCACCACCTTGGGACGAACGAACGGCATCATGCCGCGGAGCTGCGCGCCCACGCGCTCCAGACCGTGCTCGCGATCGCGGCGCCGGGCCGCTTCGAACCACGATCGACCCGACCGGTGCTCGTGCACCCACTGGCGCGCGAAGGATCCATCCCGGATCTCGGAGAGCAGCGTCCGCATCGCCTGCCTGGTGTCGTCCGTGACGACGCGCGGCCCGCTGCGGTAGTCGCCGTACTCCGCCGTGTCGCTCACGGAATACCGCATGTAGTTGAGCCCACCCTGGTACATGAGGTCCACGATGAGCTTCAGCTCGTGCAGGCACTCGAAGTAGGCCAGCTCCGGTTGGTATCCCGCTTCCACGAGCGTCTCGAAACCCGCTTTCACGAGATGCGAGACGCCGCCGCACAACACGGCCTGCTCGCCGAACAAGTCGGTCTCGGTCTCTTCGGCGAACGTCGTCTGAATCACGCCGGCTCGTGTGCAGCCGATGGCCCGCGCATAAGCCAGCGCATCCTGGAGCGCGCCACCGGATGCGTCCTGCGCGACAGCCACGAGCGCGGGCGTGCCCGCACCATCCTGATACAGCTCGCGAACGCGATGGCCCGGCGACTTCGGCGCCACCATCGAAACGTCCACGCCGGGTGGGGGCGCGACCAAGCCGAAGTGCACGTTGAAGCCATGCGCGAACATAAGCGTCTTGCCCGGTGTCAGCGCGTCGCGCAGGTCGTTCTCGAACAGCTCGGCCTGCGCGGTATCGGGCACGAGCACCATGACCATGTCCGCCTCGTTCGCGGCCTCGGCCGGTGTCGTGACGCGGACGCCGGCGTCGCATGCCTTCTTTCGGCTGCGGCTGTCGCTGGGCAGCCCCACTCGGACGTCGAGTCCTGAATCGCGCAGATTGAGCGCATGCGCGTGGCCCTGGCTGCCATAGCCGATGATGGCGATGGCGCGATCCGTGAGACGCTCGAGCGAGGCGTCAGCGTCGTAGAAGACTTTGGCGGTCATGCGATCTCTCCTTCGTAAGGCAGGCCGTCTGCCTGTGCGCGCGCGGTCGGATAGCCGTCCCACGCTTCATCGGGGTTGCGGGTCATGTCGCGCACCGAGAGCACGTCCACGAGGCGATCGAGCTCCTTGATGATCTGCCGCGAGTCCGGTGCCTCGATCGCGACGGTCATCTGACTGACGCCAGTGGTTTCGGACCGCTCGACGTGCAGCGACGCGATGTTGTAGCTGCGCCGGCGAAACAGCGTCACGGTGCGGTGCAGCGCGCCGGGTTTGTCCTGGAGATGGACCAGCAGGGTATGTCGCTTCATGGATGTGTCGTTGAAACGGGTTTGGGTGAGTTGGGTCGTTCGGTGCCGTCGACGAGCATCTCGCCGATCGAGCGGCCCGCGGGCACCATCGGGAACACGTTGGCTTCGCGCTCCACCTGGAAGTCGATCACGGCGCAGCCGGGATGCGCCCACGCGGCATCGACCGCGCACCGCGCGTCCGCGGCGTCGGACACGGTGAATGCGCGCAGCCCGTATGCCTCGGCGAGGCGCGCGAAGTCGGGGCCGCTGAGCGGCGTGCCGCTGTAGCGCCGATTCTCGAACAGCTCCTGCCACTGACGGACCATGCCCAGGTAGCCGTTGTTGATGATGGCGATCTTGACGTTGCGCACGTCTTCCTGCGCGATGGTGGCGAGCTCCTGATTGGTCATCTGGAAACCACCGTCGCCCACCACGGCCCACACCGTGTCGTTCGGGCAGGCCATGGCGACACCGAGCGCCGCGGGAACCGCGAAGCCCATCGTGCCCGCGCCACCGCTGGTGATGTGCGAGCGCGGCCTGCGCCAGGCGATCAGCTGCGCCGCCCACATCTGGTGCTGGCCAACGTCGGTGACGACACGCCAGTCGGCACGATCGGCAAACGCATCGTTCATGGCGTCGTACACGTCGTGCGGCATGAGCGGCGCCGCCCGGTCGCGACGGATGTATGCCTGCCGCGGCTTGTGCGTGGTTTCCAGCGCGCGGATGGACGCGAGCCAGTCGCGCGTAGCTATGGGCCCGAGCTCCGACATCAATGCGTGTATCGCGTCGCGCGCATCCGCGATGATCGCGACGTCGGCGCGGACGACCTTGCCGATCGTCGCCGCATCGCAATCCACGTGAATGATCTTCGCCCGTGGGGCAAAGGTCGCCGCCTTGCCGGTGACGCGGTCATCGAAGCGACTGCCGATGTTGAGCAGGACGTCGCACTCCTGGATCGCTCGGTTCACGTGGACCCAGCCGTGCATCCCGGGCATGCCCAGCGCGAGCGGATGATCGAGAGGAAAAGCGCCCAGTCCGTGCAGGGTCGTGATGACCGGAATGCCCGTGTGCTCGGCGAATGCCCGCAGCTCACACGTGGCTCCGGCCTGCACCACGCCATTGCCCGCCAGGATCAACGGTCGTGTAGACTCGCGGAGCAGCGCGGCAGCCTCGCGCACAGCACCGCCGGACATGGGACGATGCGGCCGGTAGCCCGGCAGATGGACACGCTCGCCCCAGTGTGGCTCGATGCTCGCGACCTGCGCGTCCTTCGTGATGTCGATGTGGACCGGTCCCGGTCGGCCCGTGCGCGCGATGTAGAACGCTTCGGCGAACACGCGCGGGAGGTCGTCGGCCCGAGTCACGAGATAGTTGTGCTTCGTGATCGGCACCGTCATCCCGGTGATGTCCACTTCCTGGAATGCGTCCGTTCCAAGGAGGGCGCTTGACACCTGGCCCGTGATCGCCACGAGCGGCGTTCCGTCCATCCATGCGTCGGCGATCGGCGTCACCAGGTTGGTCGCGCCGGGACCGCTGGTTCCGACGCACACGCCCACCTGCCCGCCGGCCCTCGCGTAACCCTCGGCGGCATGCCCGGCGCCCTGCTCGTGACGGCAAAGCACGTGGTGCAGCTGGTCGCGGTACTCCCAGAGCGCATGATAGAACGGCATGATCGCGCCGCCAGGAATGCCGTAGATGACGCGAACGCCCTCGCGGACGAGCGCCTCGCACATGATCTGCGCTCCGGTGCGCGCGTGAGGAGCGCCGGTCATGCGTCCACCGTGTTCGCTGCAGCCGGCGCATCGGCGGCGTCGGGATCGAGCACCGCGCCGCGCGACGCGTTCGTGACGAAGCGTACGTAGCGCGCCAGCCAGCCGCGCGTGAACCGGCGCACTGGTGGCGTGTATTGCGCGCGTCGTGCATCCAGCTCGTAGTCGGACAGGCGCACGGACAGACGGCGGGCGGCGACATCGATGTCGATGTGGTCGCCGTCGCGCAGCAGGCCGATCACTCCGCCCTCGACGGATTCCGGCGAGACGTGGCCGATGCACAGTCCGCGCGTGCCGCCGGAGAACCGGCCATCCGTGATGAGAGCGACGGAGGCGCTGAGCGGGCCGCCCTTCAGGAAGCTCGTGAGCGACAGCATCTCGCGCATGCCGGGCCCGCCGCGCGGCCCCTCGTTCCGCACGACGACGACGTCGCCGGCACTGATGCGGCTCTCGTTCGCCGCCGCCAGCGCTTCTTCTTCGTTCTCGAAGACGCGCGCCGGCCCGCTGAAGGACATCTGGTGCTGCTCGACCGCGCCGACCTTCACGACGGCGCCCTCGGGGGCGAGGTTGCCGAACAGGACGCACAGCGCTCCGCGCGACGCGTGCGGGTTGTCGAAGTGCCGAATGCACTCGCCATCGGCGCGGGGAACGCCAGCCAGAGTCTTGCCGAGCATTCGTCCCGCAACGGTGGGCATGTCCAGCTTCAGCAGTTGATTCGCCCCCCTTCTGTTCTTGCCGTTCTCCGCGTCCTCCGCGTTGAAAGCAGTTCCCGCGAGTTCGCGCAGAATTGCGTACACTCCGCCAGCCGCGTGCACATCCTGGATGTGCCACTGCCGATTGCCATCCCACGCCGGCGACACCTTCGCCAGGTGCGGGACCCGCTCGGCGACGTCGTTGATGCGCTCGATGGGGTAGTCCACTCCAGCTTCACGCGCGAGCGCCAGCACGTGCAGCACGGTGTTCGTGGATCCGCCCATTGCCACGTCGAGCGCAACGGCGTTGTCGATCGCGTCCGCGGTAACGATGTCGAGAAAGCGCGTGTTGCTCTCGATGAGCCGCAGGATCTCGCGCCCGGCGCGCTCGGCCAGCGTGGCGCGGTCGGGTGAAGTGGCGAGGATGGTGCCGTTCCCCGGGAGCGCGATGCCGAGTGCTTCGCACAGGCAGTTCATCGAATTGGCCGTGAACATGCCGCTGCATGAGCCGCACGCCGGACACGCGAACGCCTCCAGCTCGAGGAGACGCGCGTCGTCTATCGCGCCGGCCGCGTGCTGGCCCACCCCCTCGAACACCGAGACGAGATCGATCTTGCGACCCGAGCGGTCGACGCCGGCAGACATCGGGCCGCCGGAGACGAAGATCGTGGGCAGGTTCACGCGCGCCGCGCCCATCAGCATGCCGGGCACGATCTTGTCGCAGTTCGGGATGCAGATCAGGCCGTCGAAGCAATGCGCCGAGACCATCGTCTCGACGCAGTCGGCAATCAGCTCGCGGGACGGAAGGGAGTAGTGCATGCCCGCGTGGCCCATCGCGATGCCGTCGTCGACGCCGATCGTGTTGAACTCGAAGGGAACCCCGCCCGCGGCGCGCACCGCGTCCTTTACAACCTTCGCAAAGCCCTGCAGGTGCGCGTGGCCAGGGACGATGTCGACGTACGAGTTGCAGACCGCGATGAACGGCTTGTCGAAGTCCGTGTGATCACGGATTGCCCCTGTGGCACGCAGGAGCGCGCGGTGCGGCGCACGCGCTGGTCCTCGCTTGATGACGTCTGATCGCTGAGTGGATTGGGGCATCGGAATGTGAAGAGGCCCCCTCCGATCGCGTCGGAAGGGGCCTCTTCGTTTTTCCGAAGTCGCTCCTCCCGTTCGTCTCGGGAGGGGCGCTGTTGTTTGCTACATCGCGACTCGCTCTCCCGACATGCCTATAAGGCCCACGCCAATAAGCGCGAGGACCAAAAGGCTAAGGAGAAGCGACGAGAGACGCGGCATACCGTATCTAGACGAATGACATCCCTGCAACCCTGAGGCCGGGTTGCTTCAGGGGCAGCGAGTATAGCACACGCAGGGGACTGGCGACAAGGGCCTCTCGGGGTTCCCACGCGCTCACCCGTCTGATGTTTGCCATGTCAGACCGCGTCCTCATCTTCGACACCACCCTCCGGGACGGCGAACAGGCCCCCGGCTGCTCCATGCGTCCACTCGAAAAGCTCGACGTCGCGCGGCAGCTCGCCCGGCTCGGCGTGGACGTCATCGAAGCTGGTTTCCCGGCATCATCCGGCGACGACGCGGAGGCGGTGGCCACGATCGCGGCGGAGTTCGTCACGGTGGATGCTCCCGTCGTCTGCGGGCTCGCCCGGGCGACCATCGCGGACATCGATGCCTGCGCGATGGCATTGGCGGCCGCCAGGCGACAGCGTATTCACACCTTTCTCGCGACGTCGGATGTGCACCTGCGCCACAAGCTGCGACTCACGCGAGAGGAGGTGCTCCAGCAGGTGGAGACCGCGGTGTCACACGCGAGGAGCCGGTGCGACGACGTGGAGTTCTCGCCGGAGGACGCGGCTCGATCCGACATCGGCTTTCTGTGCGAGGTGGTGGAGACGGCGATCGCGAGCGGCGCGGGAACGATCAATATTCCCGACACCGTCGGCTATGCGATGCCATGGGAATACGAGGCGCTCATCGACCGCATCGTGTCGCTCGCGGCGGGACGCGCCGTGGTCTCGACGCACTGTCACGACGACCTCGGTCTGGCCGTCGCCAACTCGCTCGCCGGCGTGCGTGGCGGTGCGCGCCAGGTGGAATGCACCGTGAACGGGATCGGTGAGCGCGCGGGAAACGCGGCGCTCGAGGAAGTGGTGATGGCGCTGCAAACGCGCGCGTCGGAGTTCGCCGCTTCCACGTCGATCTGTACCGCCGAGATTGCGCGCACGTCGCGTATGGTGGCACAGTGCACCGGCATCCACCCGCCCCCAAACAAGGCGATCGTCGGAGACAACGCGTTTGCGCACGAGGCGGGAATTCACCAGGACGGCGTCCTCAAGCAGCGCTCGACGTACGAGATCATGCGCGCGGAGTCCGTGGGCCGGCACTCGACGCTCGTGCTGGGCAAGCACAGCGGGCGCGGCGCCCTGCGCGACCGCATGAAGCGTCTTGGTTTCGACGCCAGCGATGAGCAGCT
Source organism: Gemmatimonadaceae bacterium (assembly GCA_035758925.1). Taxonomy (GTDB): domain Bacteria; phylum Gemmatimonadota; class Gemmatimonadetes; order Gemmatimonadales; family Gemmatimonadaceae; genus DASPMP01. Next base: position 12,712 of record DASTVV010000192.1, on the reverse strand, counting down.
GCGCGTCATGTCGCGCCGCATGAAGGAAGTGGCCGCCAGTCGGGAGCACGGAAAGCTCGGCTCCGACGACATCGAACAGATCGCGAGAGGGATCGCGCCTCCGCGCACGTTGTTCGAGAAGATCTGGCGCGCGCACGAAGTCACCCCGCAGACGGACGCGACGCCGGCGGTCCTGTACGTCGATCTCCACCTGGTGCACGAGGTGACGTCGCCGCAGGCATTCGCCGAGCTGCGTTCCCGCGGGTTGCGCGTCCGGCAGCCGTCGCGAACGATCGCGACGATGGACCACTCGATCCCGACGAGCCCCAACCGCCAGCTGCAAGTGCTCGACGGCGCGGCACAGGCCCAGCTCGAGACCCTCGACCGCAACTGCACCGACTTCGGCATCCAGCTTTATCGTCCTGGCGACGCGCGTCAGGGCATCGTCCATGTCATCGGTCCGGAGCTCGGCCTCACGCGACCCGGAATGATCATCGTCTGCGGGGACAGCCACACCAGCACGCACGGCGCGTTCGGGGCGTTGGCGTTCGGCATCGGGACGTCCCAGGTCGCGCACGTTCTCGCAACGCAGTGCCTGCTCCAGACCAAGCCGCGCACGATGCGCGTGGACATCGCGGGCAGGCTGGGCTCCTGCGTCACCGCCAAGGACGTGATCCTCGCCCTGATCGCGCAGATCGGCGTGGCCGGCGCCGCCGAGCATGTCATCGAGTACGCGGGCGCAGTCGTCGAGGCGCTCTCGATGGAAGAGCGCATGACCATCTGCAACATGTCCATCGAGGCCGGAGCTCGCGCGGGAATGATCGCCCCCGACGACACGACATTCGAATACCTGGCAACCCGTCCCGGCGCACCCGGCGGCACGGAGTGGGACGCGGCACTCGAGCGCTGGCGCGCGCTGCGCACTGATGACGGCGCGGCGTTCGACAGCCGCGTCGCACTCGACGCGAGCCGCATCGAGCCGATGATCACCTACGGCACCAATCCCGCGATGGGTACCGCGGTCTCAGGGCGCGTTCCCGATCCCGGCAGCATTGGCGACGCGTCGGAGCGCGACCGGCTGCGCAAGGCGCTCGATTACATGAAGCTCGCGCCCGGACAACCGCTCGCGGGAACGCCGGTGGACGTGGTGTTCGTCGGCAGCTGCACCAACTCGCGACTGCCGGACCTGCGCAACGTTGCGTCCGTGCTCCGCGGCAAGCGGGTGGCGCCGAATGTCCGGATGCTCGTCGTTCCGGGATCGGAGCACGTGAAGCGCCAGGCGGAGCGCGAGGGCATCGCCGACGTGATCCGCGCCGCCGGAGCGGAATGGCGCGACGCCGGTTGCTCGATGTGCATCGCGATGAACGGCGACCAGCTCGCGCCTGGCCAGCTCGCGGTGTCCACGAGCAATCGTAATTTCGAAGGGCGCCAGGGAAAAGGCGGACGAACGCTGCTGGCTAGCCCGTTGACGGCAGCGGCAGCAGCGGTGACTGGCAGAATAACTGATCCACGCACGTTATGACTGCACGACTTCCGCGTGAATCCGCACAATCGGCGTAGATCAGCGTCAAACCTTCGTACGTAGGTCTTTCACCGCGTCAGCCCGATATGAAAGCGCTAGTCACAACATTCAGCTCGAACTACCTCACGCTTCGCGCTGACGACATAGACACCGACCAGATCATTCCTGCACGTTTTCTCACTACCACAGAACGCACCGGCCTTGGCGAGCATCTGTTCCACGACTGGCGGTATTTGCCGAGTGGCGCGCCGAATCCCGCGTTCACCCTCAACGCGCCGGGCGCCAAGGACGCGAAGATTCTCGTGGCGGGTCGCAATTTCGGCTGCGGATCCTCGCGCGAGCACGCCGTCTGGGCGCTCACCGACGCAGGGTTCCGCGCCGTGGTCAGCGAAAGTTTCGCCGACATCTTCCGCTCCAATGCCATCGGCAACGGTCTGCTCCCCATCCAGGTAAGCCGCGACGTGGCGCAGCAGCTCCTCCTCTCGCCGGCCACTGAGCTCGGCGTCGACCTCGCCGCACAGACCCTGTCGCGGGGCAGCGAGATCCTGGCCACATTTCGCATTGCCCCCTTTGCGAAGCATTGTCTCATGCACGGTATCGACGAGATGGAGTTTCTTCTGAACGCGGAACCGGCAATCGCCGCCTACGAAGCGGCGCTCTGAGATGCGTTTCACCATCGCGTGCCTGCCCGGCGACGGAATCGGCCCTGAAGTGGTTGGTGCCGCGAAGCTCGTGCTCGACGCCGTCGGTGGGGCTGCGGGGCACGACTTCGTGTACCAGGATGCCTTGATCGGTGGTGCATCCGTCGACGCCACCGGGGATCCGCTTCCGGATGAGACTGTACGGCTCTGCCGGCGCGCGGACGCGGTCCTCCTCGGAGCGGTGGGCGGACCCAGGTGGGACGATCCACGAGCGCGCGTCCGTCCGGAGCAGGGCCTGCTGGCGATTCGCAGGGAGCTCGGTCTCTTCGCGAACCTGCGTCCAGTCGCACCGCATCCTCGCCTCGCCTCGGCGTCTCCGCTCAAGGCCGAACTGCTGCGCGACGTCGATTTCGTCGTCGTGCGGGAGCTGACAGGTGGCATCTACTTCGGCGACAAATCGCGCACGGAGACTGCGACGGATGACGTCGCCACCGACCTGTGCATCTACTCCGCGAGCGAGATCGAGCGAGTCACTCGTGTGGCGTGCAGGCTCGCCGAGTCGCGCCGCGGCAAGCTCACGTCGGTGGACAAGGCGAATGTGCTCGAGACGTCCCGGCTGTGGCGCGAGGTCGTGACCCGCGTGACGCGCGACGAGTTTCCGCACCTCGAAGTGGAGCACCTCCTCGTCGATGCCTGTGCCATGCATCTCGTCATGCGACCGGCCACGTTCGACGTGATCGTGACCGAGAACATGTTCGGCGACATTCTCACCGACGAGGCCTCGGTGCTTGCCGGGTCCATCGGTGTGCTGCCATCCGCGTCCGTGGGCGAGTCCCGCGGCGGGAACCTGCCTAAAGGGCTGTACGAGCCCATCCACGGCTCGGCGCCCACCATTGCGGGAAAAGGCATCGCGAATCCCATCGGCGCCATCCTCAGCGGCGCCATGATGCTGCGCATTTCGCTGGGACTCGACGCCGAAGCCCGCGCAATCGAGCGGGCGGTGGCCGAAACCATCGACAGCGGTGTCGCGACACCGGACCTCGCGGGCGGATCGGGCCGCCAAGCCAGCACCACCGACGTCGCCGAATCGGTGGCCCAACGGGTGGGGGCTTTCCTTCTTCCCGAACGCGTGATAGTCTAGCCACAGACACATGCACGCACGCCTCGCCTTTTCGCTCTTTAGCCGTGACGCGGCCACGCCTTTTGGCTACCGCGTCTATTCGTACTTTGGCTATCCCCGAGCGACCGAGGACTCTCGCGTGACGTGAGCTGGTGACCCAACACTCCGCAGACGACTCGGCCGCTCCTCGAGCGGCCTTTTTTTTTCGCCGTCGACCATTCCCCTCAACCGTTCCCCATCAGTTGCCCTTGTCCCCAGTGCCCAGTCCCCAGTCTCCCGTGGTCGTGGCCTTCCATGGCGAGCTCGGCGCATTCAGCGAGGAGGCGGCTTCGTCGCTTTGGCCGAACGCGACCCCGGTGCCCGTACGCTCGGTCGCCGAGGTCGTGCGTGCCGTGTCCAGCGGTCAGGCAGACGCCGGTGTGCTTCCGGTCGAGAACACGGTCGCCGGTGGAGTGGTGGCCGCCTACGACGCGCTCGCGACCGCGGACGAGCTGCACGCGGTGGCCGAGGCAATCCTGCGGATCAACCAGTGTCTCGTTGCGGTTCCCGGTGCGACGCTCGCGGACATCCGGGTGGTCGAGAGCCATCCGATCGCGCTCGCGCAGTGCGCGGCATTCCTCGGCACGCTCGGGGAAAGGGAAGGCGGCATCGAGGAGCGCACCGCGTCCGACACCGCCAGCGCCGCGAAAGCCGTGGCTGAAGGTGTCGATCGACGTCGAGCCGCGATCGCGCGCAAGGACGCCGCGCGCCGATATGGGCTTTCGATCCTCGCGGAGCACATCGAAGATCGCTCCGACAACCAGACTCGCTTCCTGGGCGTTGCGCGCGCGCCGGTTACGCTGGCTTTCGGCACGTTGGCGCGCACGAGCCTCATGTTCACCACCGCGAACCAACCTGGGGCTCTGCTGCGCGTGCTTGAACCGTTGGCCCGCTGCGGCCTGAACCTCAGCAAGCTGGAGTCCCGCCCCACCGGAGAACCATGGACGTACCGGTTCTTCGCCGACATCGACCACGACGCAGGCGACGACCGCCTGACGCAGGCGCTGGAGCTCATCGGCGCAGCCACGCAAACCTGCCGCATACTCGGCACCTACGCCAAGGCACGCACATGATCATCATCACGAAACCATCCATCACCGAAGCCGAGCTCGATCACATTCGCGAACGCATCGAGCAACTCGGCCTGCGCACCCACATCTCGCGCGGCGAGCACCGCACCATCATCGGATGCATCGGCGACGAGTCGGTGTTGCGCGACGTGCCGTTGCTCTCGATTCCCGGAGTCGAGTCGGCGACGCCCGTGCTCAAGCCGTACAAGCTCGCGGCGCGCGAGTTCGTGGCGGACCGCACCGTCGTCCGCGTCGGCGACTCCCCGCGGACGTGGATTGGAGGACAGCAGCTCGCGGTGATCGCGGGACCGTGCTCTGTGGAAGGTGCGGAGATGCTGCACGAGACGGCGCACGGCGTTCGCGCCGCCGGCGCAAGTCTGCTGCGTGGTGGCGCGTTCAAGCCGCGGACGTCGCCCTATGCGTTTCAGGGTCTCGGGGCCGCCGCCCTCAAGATGCTCGCGACGGTTCGCGCCGAGACAGGACTGCCCGTCGTCACCGAAGTCATGGACCCACGCCAGGTGGAGCTCGTGGCGGAACACGCCGACGTGCTGCAGATCGGGGCGCGCAACATGCAGAACTTCTCGCTGCTGTCGGAAGTTGGCCGCGTGCAGCGTCCCGTCCTGCTGAAGCGCGGTCTCTCGGCGCGCGTCTCGGAGCTGCTCATGGCGGCCGAGTACGTCATGGCGCAGGGCAACCGCGACGTCATCCTCTGCGAGCGCGGCATCCGCACGTACGAGACGGCGACGCGCAACACGCTGGACGTGGCCGCGATCCCCGTGCTCAAGGCCGAAACGCATCTGCCGGTGATCGTGGATCCAAGCCATGCGGGCGGGCGCGCGGAGCTCGTCGCGCCGCTGGCCTTCGCGGCCATTGCCGCGGGCGCGGATGGACTCATCGTCGAGGTGCATCCCAATCCGGCGGAGGCGTTGTCGGACGGCGACCAGTCGCTCGGGCTCGAGGCGTTCGGCGACATGATGCGCGCGCTGCAGGCGTTCGCGGAGGCGGCTGGGCGTCAGCTGCCGTTGTCCGATGAAATGCCCGCGTCATCAGCGGCGGCATGATGCAATCGGAACTGAACAAGCTGCGCGAGGAGATCGAGCGCCTCGACGCAGACATCATCGCGGCGATCGCGCGCCGTGTACAGCTCGCGCGGGACATCGGCGCGGCGAAGCGCGAGCTCCAGCTTCCGACGTTGGATCCCGCGCGCGAGGCCGCTGTCGTGCGGCGCGCCGTCGGGATCGCGCGCGATGCCGGCCTCGCGTTCGACGATGAAATCCGGCAGATCTTCTGGCAGTTGATCGGGCTGTCGCGCCGCGTCCAGCAGGGCGAAGCGTGACGACGAATCGGGCCGCGCTTCCCGCTGCCGTCGGCATCGTCGGCCTCGGTGTGATCGGCGGGTCGATTGCGAGAGACCTCGCCGCGCTCGGCGTTCACATCATCGCCCACGATCGCGAAGCGGAGTCGCTGGCGCAGGCACGGGCGGAGGGCATCGTGCACGACACGATCGATGCCTCTCTCGAAGGCATGGACCAGGCGGAGCTGGTGATCGTCGCCGTACCGATCGCCGCGACGCGCGACGTGCTCGAGAAGCTCGCGCGCATCGATGGCGCGACGCTGACGGACGTCGGAAGCACCAAGCGCGGCATCGTGGAGCAGGCGCAGCGACTGAAGATCGAGCATAGGTTTGTCGCTGCGCACCCGCTGGCCGGGGATCATCGCTCCGGATGGACGCACGCACGGCGGGGTTTGTTCGCCGATGCGACCACGTATCTCTGCCCGACGTCAGCTACCGGGGCGGGGCCATTGTCCAGTGTCCGACGTCTCTGGGCCGCCCTCGGCGCGAGGACCGTGGAGCTCGATGCCGCCGACCACGATCGTCTTCTCGCCTACTCGAGCCACCTGCCCCACGTCGCGGCGTCGGCGATCGCACTGGCGCTCGCGCGGGCCAACGTCCGGGTCACCGACCTCGGTCCTGGAGGTCGCGACGTCACTCGCATCGCCGGTGCGTCGCCGGACATGTGGACGAGCATCGCGTTGGAGAACCGCGAGGCCCTGCTGCCGGCGGTGAAGTCACTTCAGTCGCAGCTGGACGTCCTTCTGACCGGCTTGCGCAGTGGCGACGCAGACGCCGTTCGCGATCTGTTCTCCGAGGCGCGCGCCTGGACGCTCGGGGAGGGGGAGGCAGCCCCTCGCTGACTACCGCAAGCGCGAGGTCCAGCTATTCAGAAGAGGCTGACGTGCAGCGCGTGTCAGTGTCGCGGTCCCATTCCCGTTGAGCGAAGGCGTATCGAGCAGGCGGTCGTGATCAGGGTCACACAGAGTGCATCACACAGAGTGCATATGGAAGGGCTCGTCTCGTACCACAGGTGGCTCGCGGATCCGAAGAGTCACGACTCCAGATCGCGACGGCGTACGATAGATGACACAATACTTCTGTCCGCCAAAAAAATATTAGGAACATTTGTCCGGTCATTGCAGTATCATGTCACCGTGCCTGTCCCTATTCGTTCTCCGCGCGACACATCGCGATTGGAACCGCGCACCGATCCCCGATTGGTGCGTGGCTGGTGGATTCCTGACACCGTCTTTCTTGCTCTCCGTGGCGTAGCGGCGCTATTGGTCGCTCAGCTGGCCGCGCGAGCCTTGTTCGGAGTCATGCTCCCGGCGGGACAACAGTTCGCCGGTCAACCTGCGCCATTCACCGATACGTGGATCGTCTCGGTGCTCTCTCTTGCCGGGGCGCTGTTGCTGCTGTTGGGCCTGTTCACGCGCATCGCGTCGCTTTCGCTCGCCGCGATTACCGCCTTTGCGTACGGTGCCGGCGCACTGAGCGGCAGTGCACACTGGCCGATCACCGAAGTGGGCTCTGGAGCCGTGCTGGCGTTCTGTCTGTTCCTGACCTTCGCGGTCATCGGGCCGGGCCAGTTCAGCATCGATGCGCTGCTCGCCAATCGCCGCCGGCCGCATCAGCCGGGGACGACGGTCGAGCTGTCGCCCTGGATCAAGCGCCAGTACCGCAGGCACTCGTTGTCGAGATAAGGCAAGTAGAACCACAGAGAGCACAGAGGGCACAGAGAATTGGGGAAGTTCTCTGTGCCCTCTGTGGTTGGCTTCCCGACGTGCCCTGGGCTACTGGCTGACGCTCTGCGCGAATCGCTCCGCCAGCGGCACGAGGCGCGCGAGGTCGCCCACGGCCACCTCCGGTGTGATGGGCGCGCCGTAGAGACGCGGCGCGGGACGCGCGCTGTCGCGCGCTATCACGATGAACAGCGACTTGCCGACGAAGCTCAGACGCAACGTGGTCTGCAGCTCGTTGTGGGCTTCCATGACCAACGTGATGAGCCGCGGCGTGATGAGCTGGCGGGCGTCGAAATACGAGGTGGAATAAACGCTGTAGAGCCGCTCGAACGCCGGGTGCTTCACCATCACCAGCTCCTTCTTGCGCCGCGGACCCGTGCCCGCGTCGGTGAGCTGTCCGTGCCGGTCGGGCACGATCACCGTGTTTCCGGGGAAGCTTTCCGAGAACTCGATTCGAACGATGATCCCCTTGAAGATCACGCTTCGGCGGTCGATACCACCGGCGCGGACTTCGTGGATCGAGTACTTCGTGCCGTGTCCCCGCCCGGCGATTTCATGGCGGCTGGTCCAGCGCACGCAACGCTCACCGAACAGGTCCATTCCGGCGAACTGCTGCAGCGTCATGGTGGACCTGGGACTGTACGCGAGACCTCCGCTGAGTGCGCCGACGATGCGCTTCATCGCGACGGTGACGCTCGACTCGAATACCTTCTGCGAATCGAAATACGACGCCGCGAACGCCACCGCACCCAGCAACAGCGGGATGATGGGCGGAATGGCCGTGAAGGAGGAGAACGCGATAGTCGCGACGACGCAAATGACGCCGACGGCGATCGTGCGGTTGCGCAGGCGTGATCGCTCGGCGTTCACGAACGTGCACCCGCCCTGTATTCTCGAAAACGTCGACGGCTCTTTGAGAGCGCCGACAGCGTTGATGGCGCGGTACGGATCCGCGCGCTCGACCATTGGCATCCGGGCTCCACAATGGTGGGCGCTGCGGAGGGTCAGTCACGACAGCGCGTGTAGTGAGCGACGGCGCTCGAAATGCACGACGAGAGGGCCATAGTGCGCGCAACTGCACGCCAGTTACTGTGCGCTGGGCTGCGGCCCAAGTGCGACCTGCGTCACAAGCCTGCAACTTCAAACGCGACAGCACGATAAGACGGCGTGCTGTAACGCCTCGACACAACTATTTGGGTTTGGACGACCTGGTAATCGGTCCCGAGTAGCGTTGCGGACGTGGATTGGTCATCTGCCTTGGAAGCGGCTCGGGAACCATTCGTCCGCCGCGCACCGTGGCGCCGAGGACGATGGCGGCGCTCACGAGCACGATGTTCTTGATGATGTACTGGCCCTCGAGCGTCGGCGCGTACGGGAAGTGGCTGAAGGTCTGCGACGGGAACAGGAACAGCGGCGCGATTGTGCCGAGCATCTGGACGAAGAGCAGGGCGATGGTCGCGCGCATCGCGACGTTGAAGATGAGCCCCAGTCCAATCAACGACTCCCACGCGGCAAGGACGTAGATCGAAACGGACGGAGGCACCGCGCCAAACGTCAGGGTGCTGACGGTTCGAGTTGCCAGCTCGGTGGCGGGGCTGAGCCCCGGAAAAAACTTGAGCATCCCGAACCAGAAGAACACGACGCCGAGGCTGACGCGCAGAATGGGCACACCGTGGCGGGCCATCCAGCGCGTTATCACTCGGTCGGTCCGATCAAACCATTTCATTGTTCGGCAGAGATCGTCGTGATATGGCTGTGGGTTGTAAGCTGCGGGCTGTCAGCTGCGGGCTGTCAGCTGCGGGCTGTCAGCTGTCAGTGGACGTCGGCGCGGAAGAGCAGTGGGACGAATTCGTTCAGATACGCTCGCCAGTTCGGCCAGGTGTGTCCGCCCTCGGTGTCCTTGTATGCGTATTTGACCTTGTGCCGGTCGAGCATCGCGAGCGTCGCCTTCGTCGTCGGCATCACGAAGTCTTCCTTGCCGGTCGCGATCCAGAACACCTTGATGCGATCGTTGATCTTCGGGTCGTCGAGCGTCGCCGCATTGGCCGTCTCGAACTTCTCGATCGTCCCCGCGGGGCCGAAGAGGCCGGAGCTGAACACGCCCATCTGGCTGAACTTGTCGAGGTTCGGCAACCCGATCCGGAGGGTGTGCCAGCCGCCCATGGACAGTCCGGCGATTGCTCGGTTGGCGCGATCCGGAATGATGCGATAGTTCCGCTCGACGAAGGGCATGACGTCGCCGAGGAAGTCGTCGATGAACGGGTCCACTTCCGGGTTGGGACTGAACAGGCCACCGGGCTTTGGCGTATGCCCCGCGGGCATCACCACGATCATCGGCTTTGCCTTCCCGCTCGCGATCAGGTTGTCGATGATGAAATTCGCGCGGCCCACCATGGTCCAGGACTGGTCATCGTCGCCGGCGCCATGCAGCAGATACAGCACCGGATACCTGGTGCTCCCACCACGATCGTACCCGGGCGGTGTGTAGACGTGCATCCGGCGGGGCAGGCCGAGGGACTTGGACTGATACCACACGTCGGCCAACGCCCCATGCGGCACGGCGCGTTCGGCGAAGAACTCAGCCGCAGCGCCCGGAACGTCCAGGAGGCTCCGCACGGTGCGCAGATTCACGCGTGGTTTCGCGTTCGAGGGGTCGGAGACCGCGACGCTGTCCACGTCATACCAATAGATGTAGAGGTCGGAGGGCAGCGGATTGGTGGTGATGGACCAGACGCCCTCGGCGCCCTTCGTCAGCGGCAGGTTGGCAAACGGCGCCGGCCCTTCGGTGCGCAGCACCACGCTGCCGGCCTTGGGCGCGAAGAGTTGAAAGGTGACGCGACTGTCGGCCGCGATCACCGGCGACTTGAGCGTATCAGGAATTCGGGGAGGGCCGAACTGGGCGGCGACGGACAGGACGGGAGACAGCAGCAAAGCAGCGGTCAGCGGTACGCGCATGTGTCGTTGTCGGTCACAGGTGTCGTGGGCGGGCTTTCTACTATAGAAGAGATACCACGCGCCAACCATATCTCCCGAATGGTCGCACGTCCAATGTCGGAATCTGGATCGTGGCACAATGGCCACGTAACACCCCATCCGAATTCCACGAATTTGAACGAATGGATCAACACAACAAGAAAGCTCCTCTTGGGCGGCCAAGGGGAGCTTTGCTTGAAGAACCGTTATTCGTTTTGATTCGCGGAATTCGGATCAAGGCAGTACGTGGCCCTGGCAATAGAACCCAGAGCTACTCGGCCCGAAGCGCGATGATGGGGTCGACGCGTGAGGCCCGGCGCGCCGGAATCAGTGACGCCGCCAATGCCACGGCCGCGAGCAGCGCCGCCACCGTGATGAGCGTCGCCGGATCGTTCGGGCTCACACCGAACAGCAAGCGCTCCAGGACGCGAGTGACCAGAAGCGCGCCTCCGACGCCAAGCACGAGACCCGGCGCAGAGAGCGCCAGCGTGCGACGCAGCACGAGTCGCGACACGTCGCGTCCGTGCGCGCCAAGGGCTACGCGAATCCCGATCTCGCGCGTCCGCTCGGCCACGGAATACGCCAGCACCCCGTAGATCCCGATAGCGGCGAGCGCGAGTGCCAGGATGGAGAACAGGGAGAGCAGGCGCGCCTGGAACAGCGGCTCGGCTCTCGTGGACGCAACCAGGTCGTCCATCGTCGCGATGTTCACCGGCATGTTTCGGTCGACGCCCCTGACCACTGCCCGCATGGCCGGTGAAACAGTCGCAAGCGGAGCTGAGGTTCGAACCGCAAAGCTCATGTGCGAGAGGAAGAACCGGAAATCAGTCTGCGCGTAAGGTCGGTACAGCCCGGCGTCCGCTTTCGACTTGACGTCTTCCTGGACCACGTCATCGACGACGCCGACGATCGTAATCCAGTTCTCCGGCGTCGGCTTGTCCTCGTATGAGATCCGCTTTCCCAGCGGACTTTCGTTCGGCCACAGCTTTCGGGCTATGGACGCACTCACGATCACGACAGGTGGCGCCGTTGCGTCATCCGCTGCGGCGAACTCGCGCCCGTTCTGGAGGCGAATGCCCCAGGTGCGGAAGTACCCTGGGCTCACGACCATCTTGTGCGCCCAGAGCGAACCGTCGCTGAATTGACGCCCATCCTCGAGTGTGAAGCTGCCGTCGATAATGTTGCCCCCGAGCGGACGAAAGTTGACAGCCCCGGTCGCGTCCACGCCCGGGATGGCTGCGAGCCCGTCGAGCACCGCACCGTGAAAGCGGCGCATCGCGGCAGCATCGCGGTAGTCAGTCATTGGAAGATCCACGGTCACGGCGACCACGTTGCTGGCGCGGAACCCAAGATCTACCGCGCGCATCCGCGCAAAGCTTCGGACCATGAGCCCGGCTCCCGCCAGCAGCACGAGGGCGAGCGCGATTTCGCCGATGACGAGCGCCGCTCGCACACGGCCATGACGCGAGGTGAGTGTCCTCGCCCCCTGCGTCATGGCGTCGCGGACGTTGGCGCGTGTCGCCCGCAACGCCGGCACCAATCCGAATGCGAGACCGGTGACCAGCGACAATACGGCCGTGAATGCGAGCACGATCGCGTCCACACGCAGCTCGTCGATGCGCGGAATGCGTCCGGCCGGCGCCAGGAGCGTCAGGATCTTCACGCCGGCAGCAGCCAGGCCGATCCCGATGGTGCCGCCGATGAAGGATAGCAGGACGCTCTCGACGAGCAGTTGACGGACCAGCTGCCGCCTGGCCGCGCCGAGCGCGACGCGCACGGCCACTTCGCGTTGGCGAGACGTCGCGCGCATGAGCTGCAAGTTGGCGACGTTCGCGCACGCGATTAGAAGGATGAAACCGACGGCACCGGCGAAAACCCACAGAGCGCGCTCGACGTCCCCTACCACGAAGCGCTTGAGTGGCACAATGTCCCCGACTAGTTCCTGACGCTTCGCTCCGGGGAAGGCGCTCAAGTTCGGCGCCAAGGTCTTCAGCTCGGCGAGGGCTTCGTCCCTCGATACGCCCGTGCGCAGGCGCCCAATGACCGGTCGGGACCAGGACTGGTGCCCTACGACGACGACCTCCATAGGCCGCCAGAGCTGGGCGTGGCTCGGGAAGTCGAACCCGGGTGGCATGACGCCGACCACCGTGTGCGACACGCCATCCACCGCGACTTGCCTGCCCACGACGCGCGGATCGGCCGCATAGCGGTCGCGCCACAGTTTGTCACCCAGCAGAACGACAGGTGCGTGCCCCCGCTTCCCGTCGTCCGGCGCGAACGCCGTTCCCAG
>DASTVV010000143.1:0-14506 GCA_035758925.1 Gemmatimonadaceae bacterium | reverse complement strand
AAATCCGGATCAAGCAGTACGTGGCCCCCGCCGCAGCGATCTTTCGCTAAGTGGCCCCGGCGCAAAGATCCCGACCGGACGTGGCCCCGGCGCAAAGATCTAAAACCGCCACTCCTTGATGATGAACGCCCCGAAGCTGCTGATGCCCGGGATCGGCTGCTGATCGAGCGTCGGTGGTCGCAGCCGGTAGCGCGTCTCCACCGCGGCCTCGAACCGGAATCCCTTCGGCGTCCGGTACTGCGCGCGAATGCCCGGCCACTTCCGGTTCCCCAGCTGAAGCTCTGACTGGAACGCCAGAAACAGATACGGACTCACGTATTTCCCGGCCTCGACGCGCGTCGCCTGCAGGAAGCTTCCCACGGCGCCGAGTTCCGTAGGGACGTCGGCGGGTGTGATCGCGAAAACGTCCGCGCCGAGCCCCTTGCCGGCCTCGCCCTCGATCTCGTCGGCCATGACCCCCAGCGCGACGGCCGTGAGTCGCTGCATCGCGAGCGCGGCGCCGACGCCCACGAGACTGCCCGTCGCCGTCGCACCCGACAGGCCCGATCCCTCGAGCTGCAAGAGAGACGTGGTGCTGCGTCCGAACGCGAGATAGCTGAGGAGGTCCGACTGCGAGATCGGCGGCTCCGCGTCGCTTTCCAGGCTCAGCTTCGGCTTGCGTGCCGTGCCGCCGATGACGACGCGGATGTTGAAGTTCGGCCGGCCGGTCTGCTGCACTTCGTACTCGCCCGTTGCCTGCAGCGTCGGGTTCAACTCCGGCCCACCGACGAACGTCGCGGAACCGCGCTTGATCTGGAAGCGCCGGCTCAGGAACGTGTATTCACCGCGGTCCGTCGCGATGATTCCGGTGAGGGCCAGCGCGTCGCCTTCGCGATGCACGCGCAGCGGACCATCCGAGTAGATCTCGATGTTGGCGTCGCGCGAGCGCAGCCACGTGTTGCGGCTCACCGTGAGATCGACGTCCAGCCTGATGTGCTCCAGCAGCGGTGAGCTCGCCGGGAACAACTCCGTGTCGCTCAGCACCGAGCTGTCGGCCACCTGGAAGATCGTGGGATCGCCAGTGTTGACGACCGTCTTCTGGTTCGATTCCGGCAGGTAGAACACACCTTCGCGCACGCCCACCAGACCGGCGATGTAGACGTTCCGCCACGGGCCGGTGGCACTCAAGCCGACGTCCGCGTCCAGCTTGCCCCACTTGTTGTCCAGCACCTCGGTATTGTTGCCAGTGAGATGGAGGTCGAGCTCGGGCTCGCGCCAGTTCTGCAGGAACATTCGCCCGGCCAGCCGCACCGGGCCCTTGCCGCTGCGTCCGGCGATCGAGTCCACGAACACGGTATCGCGGACCATTCGCACGTTCGCGACGATGTGATCGACGACCATCCCCGTGGGCACGACCATCAGCGAGCCGCCCACCCACGTCGCTCCGCCCGCGAACGTCGCGTGCTGCCATGTTCCGCGCATCGCGAACTTGCCGACGGCCCGGCCCCGGATTTGTGTCACGGCGTCGGTCAGTGTCGAAATGAGGTCCAGCGGCAGGCTGTCCCCGGTGACGTCCACGCGCAGCGGTCGCTCCAGCAGGCGCGAGCGTCCCGCTGGCACCCCCGTCAGCGCGAGATTGATCGGGAGCGACGCATCGGCCACCAGGAGTTGCGTGCCCGTCCCGCGGAGCGCCTCAGCCTTCACCTCGAGCGTGGTGTTGGCGTATGCGAATGTCCCGCGGAAGTTCGGCACCACCGAGCCTCGGTATTTGCCGTTCACGACGCCAGCCGCGCCGTGGAAGCGTGGACTTCGCAGCGTGCCCTCCACCTGGGCGCGCGCCGTGAGTACGCCGGACAGCTCCACATCGCTCTGGAGGAACGAGGAAATGTCGGACACCTGGAAGTTCTGCACGTCAATGACGCCATTCACGTTGCCCGACTTGGGAAGCACCCCGCTCGCGTAGATCCTGCTGCCCGTGTTGCTGTTGAGCTCCACGTCGCGGGCCTCGATACCCGATGGGTTCCACTTGATCACGGCGTCGCGCGCCAGCTTCCACACGACCGTATCGGAACGCAGCGTCAGGGCCGTCAGCCGCACCTCGCGCTTCGAGTCGAACACGAACGTGCCGCGCGTCGAGTAATCGCGTTCGGTGCCTTGTCGAACCGCCAGCTGGAACTCGCCGCGGGCTGTCGGCCTGCGATAGGCGACGCGTGCCTCGAGCGTATCGAAGAGGAATCCCTTGATCGATATCTCCCGGCCTTCGGCGGCCACGGCGATCGTGGAGTTGGGCGTTCTCGCGTTCGTCCAGGAGTACTCGGCACGAAGCGAGCGCGCGGAGTTGCCGCGGGCGACGAGGTCGTCGGCGGTCAAGCGGCCTCGCAGGTCGAAATTCTTCACGTTGCCGTGCAGCGTGCCGCTCGCGAACAGTGTCCCCGACAGCACGCTCCGCGCGATCGATCGTGGCGTGTCCACTGGAATCTTCGGCATGGCGCGTCCGGTGGCCGCGCGCTCGACCTCGGTCGCGCGCGCGATGCGCTCCGAGTCGGCGCGGGCGCGCTCCACCGCCCGCCGCACCAGCAGGGGACGCGGGCGCTCGACGCCCACCTCGGAGCCGGGAATCCAGCCGCTGAACGCGCCGAGCGAGTCGACGCGCAACTGGTATCTCAGATCGCCAGTGCGGCCCGCGACCAGCCCGAACGTGCCCGACGCGTCCAGCCGATTGCGCGACGCGATGATCATGAGCCGGTCCGCCCGCGCCATCCCGTCGCCGAGCGCGCCGCGAACGACGCCGCTGTCGATGACGAGGGTGTCGAATTGCGACCGCATGAAATCGCCCGCCAGCGCGGCGTGCATCGTGCGGGGCTCCAGCCCTCGACCCTTTGCCGCGACGGACGCGTTGAGCACCGTTTGCGGTGCGCGAGGGCTCACCGCCGCGAAGTTCACGTTGCGCATCCGGCCGGCCACGTCGTACTCGATGCACGACACGAAGCGATCGCACGTGAACGCCAGCGTGCCATTCGCTCCGAGGCGGCCGCCGCCGGGCAGAGCCAGGTCCACCTCGAATCGCTGGTGCCTCGTCGTACCGCTCACGCGAACCTTGCCCAGCGCATTGCCACGCAGCGCGAGCGACGGCGCCAGGAGTCCCACGGTCGCGAGCGAGAGCGGGCTTGCTTCGACGTCGATGCCGAACGTCCCGGACCCGGACATGCTGACGTTGGCCTTGCCAGTGAGATGCGAGCGGCCGCGCCGGTCGAAGTGTTCGATGTCGCCCGAGAAGGCCAGCGACGTTCGCGTGGTGCCATCGATGTTGACGGTCCCCACGATCGTACCATCGATGGGTTGGATGACGTCGCCGAACGTCGGCGCCAGCGCCTTGACCAGCGCTACCTGCACCGGGTTGACGCGCGCGTGCACGTTTCTGAGCCGCCAGACGCCTGCTCGCACGCTGAAGCCGCCGTTGCCCGAGACCCGGCTCGTGCCGGTGCCAGGATCATGGAACGCGAGGTCCCCCGAGAGGTGAAACTCGTTGCGACCGCCGGCCACCGTCATTTGTCCGTCCAGCGTGCCGCGCCGCGGCGACTCGAAGTCCGGCACGAGCTGTTCGACCAGCTTCGTGCTCACGTTCGAGAACCGGACGTCGGTGTCGTGAATCGAGAAGGTATCGGCGAACGTGATGGCAAACTTTCCGCGCAGCCTCGCTCCTTCGGTCCGGACATCCGCATTCTTGACGACGTAGTGCTCCGTCGTTCCGCGCCACTCCAGGCCGAAATCCAGCGGACCTCCACCGGTCGACGGGAAGCGCGGGTAGACCCAGCGAAAATCGGCGAAGGCCGCGGGCCGGCCGCGTGCGGCGATGTTCATGTCACCGCCGTCGAAGATGTACCGTCCGTCCCCGCGCACGTACGAACCCGGCATCCGGACAGCGGCGTCGTGCCACCAGGCCGAATCGTTGTTGAAGCGCACGATGCCTATGGCGTCGGTCACGGTCGCCGGTGGTGGGCGGAACGGAAAGGCGATGGTCTGCAGCGAAGCCACCTGCGCCAGGCGGTTCTCGTAGCCCGGCTGTGAGATGCGAACCAGCGGAGCACGCGTCGTGATGTCGCGCAGCTCGATGATCTTCTGGAACTGGAAACGCTGACCGGGTGTCGGCGCGCGCACCACGAGCAGCCGGCTTTCGCCACGCATGGCTTCGCGAATCGAGCTGTCCTGCGCCGCGCGCGAGAGTGACGTGTCCGGGTGCCAGGGGGTCCGCACGTACAGGTGACCGCCCAGCACCGTGACGTCGTGGAGCAAGATCCAGGGACGCTGTCCAGGCGTCCGCTTCTTGGTGGACGACGGAAAGATCCGCTGGTAGTTCCATTTGCCACCCGGTGGCCGGTCGAGCATGACGAGTGGACGCACCAGTCGCACCGAACGCAGATCGACCCTTCCGGCGATCAAATCCATGATGCGATACCGCGCGCTCACTTGCTCGGCGACGATGAATGGCTGGCCCGTGGTGTCGGTGATGGCGAACGCGTCGATCGTGGCGCCGGTGAGGAGATTTCCGCGCACCCGGCCGATGGTGACCTTGCCGTGCACATAGCCCTGGAGCTTGTCGAGCGCGAAGCGACGGACGCGTTCCCGGCCCCAGTCGGTCGCGGAGAGCCCCCAGATCGCGAGCGCCACGACGACTGCGAGCGAGACGACCAGGACCGCGAGTCCGCGAACGAGTCTCAGCAGCATCGAACCAACCCGCCGACGCACGGCGCATGACGCATGCTGACGCATGGCGCGTGACGCATGCTGACGTACCACTCATCACGCATCAGAAGGCCTCGCCGATGGACAGGTGGAGCACGAACTGGTTGAAGATCGACCAGAACCCTCGTGCCGTTCCTGCGTTCGTGAAGCTCCGCTTGATTCTGAGCGGCACCATGCGCTGCCGACCCGTGGAGTCCGGCGCCGTGGTGACCACCGTGAGCTCGTCGTTCTGCCGCGGGTTGTAGCCCAGGTCGGCGCGGATCGGACCGACGGGCGACCTGTAGCGAACGCCGAATCCTGGCGTCACCGCCGCGGCGCCGCGCACGAGCACATTGATGTCGATGAAGTTCTCCAGGTGGCTGCTGCCGACGACGCCGGCGTCCAGGAAGGCGGCCCAGATCATCCGCTGTCCGAATGGAACGCGAATCTCGACGCTGCCCTCCAGCAGCGAGACACCGCCGGTGGGACGCGGGGTAAAGTCGCGCGTCCTGAGCGAATCCGAGTTCGGGTCGCAGCCCGCGACCGACGCGATCGTACTGACGTCGCAGCCGGTCCTGGCCAGCACGTCGGGCGGAATGGTGAGGATGCGCGGCCCCAGCTGGTTCTCGTCGTAACCACGCACGGAGTGCGAGCCGCCCGCATAGAAGCGCTTCCGCGGGTGCAGCAGGTCCAGGTCCGTATTGGCGGCCGCCAGCGCGCGCACCCAGCCGAAGGCGATGTGGCCGGCCAGCACCTGCGAGCGCGGATCGCGACTCGGATACCGGAAGTGCGTGTATGCCGACGCCTCGGCGTACGCCCGGTTATAGCGGAAGTCCGACGCTGTCCAGCTGGTCGCGGTCTCGAGGTCGACGCGCGCGATGTAGCCCTTGGTCGGCGAGAACGGGACGTCGGTTCGGTCGATGCCGAAGCTCAGCGCCAGCGGAGACAACGTCTGGTGGAGGCGCAGCGTCTCGATCGTCGCATTGTCGCAGACGCCGTAGTTGATGCAGTAATACACGTCGCCGGCTTCCACGCGCGTGACCTCGAACCGGTACGCGGTGCTCGCCGGCGCCCGAGGCGCGAGCATGCGCGTGTACGACAGCTGGCCACCGTAGCCGCGATCGATGTACACCGCGGGCGTCGCGCGCCGATGCGTGAACGCGCCCAGCGCCAGCGTGTTTTCCGGTTTCCCCAGCCACGCCGGCTGCTTGAGGTCCGCGCTCACCTGCCACGTCGGTTGCTGGAACACACCAGGATCGGAGAAGTCGGGCTCGATCTGGTTGAACAGGTCGTTGCCCAGTGGCCGCGCGCCTAGGTTGCCGAGGATGGCGGTGACCTCGAGCCGCCGCGCGCCGCCGAAGAGGTTGTGATGCGTGTAGTTCCCGTCCAGCTGGATGTAGTCCACCGTGTTGAAGCCGCCCGATATCCGCGCATCGCGGAGCTTCGTCTCGCGAACGTCGATATCGATGTCCTTGACGCTGTCCGGACGCGGCGGCACGGAGAGCAGCGCCAGGCGAAACAGGTTCGACTCGTAGAGGTTGCGCTGGCTTTCGGTGAGGTCCACATAGCGGAAGACTCCGCCCGGACGCAGCATGATCGAGTTCTGGATCGTGCGCGCGCTCACTTCCTCGTTGCCGCGCACCGTGATCGTCCCCACGGTCGTGATCCAGCGTGGGTTGATGCGCACCGTCACGTTGGCGCGGCGGCGCGCCGTGTCCAGGGCGATGATGGTGTCCACCTGCGCGTCCCCGTGGCCGCGATTCCACATCGCGAGCTGCAGATTGAGCCGCATGGAGTCCAGCACGATCAGGTTGAGCGGATCGCCGGTCGCCAGCGTGGTCATGCGGCGCACGAGCCCCGCAGGGATCAGGGTGCTGTCGAAGTCCACGCGCATTGCCGCGATCACGGTCGGCGGCCCTTCCACGATGTTGAAGACCACTCGGACCTGATTGGGCCTGAGCTTCACGACGGAGGTATCGACCGTCGTCTCGCGGTAGCCGCGTTTCCAGTAGAAAACCTTTATGCGAAGGACGTCGCGCCGCAGCTCGGTGTGATCGAGGTAGTGTTTGTCCCAGATGGTGGGCGACCGGCTGATCCAGCAAATGGGCGTCCACAGGAAGCTCTTGCACGCGCTGCGCGTGGTGGCGATGGATTGCTCGAGGTTCAGGCGACTGACCGAGTGCACGCCATTGAGCACCAACTCGCGCACCTCGGGCGCTTCGCGCTGTTGTCCGCTCTCGTCCTGCGCGTCCAGCGCGCGTGGTGCGAGAAGGAGCGACGTGAGAAGCGCGGCGTACAGCTGCAGACGCGACGCTGCGTTTGGGCAACACATGGCGTCGCTTAGCTGAGCAATAGAAATGCCCGGCGCGACAGGGACCGGGGACGAGGGACCGGGGGGACCGGGGGGACCGGCCCAACTGCAACTGCGGGACTGGTTAAGGGGAATAGGGAAGGGGAACGGCGAAAGGGACGTGCTCGCTACCGTTCCCCTTAACCGTTCCCCCTTCTCTGTTCCCGCTCTTGTAGTTGGGCCGGTCCCCTGCGCCGTGTCCCTCGTCCCTGCTTTCTAGCTAGATCAGTCCCGCCAGCAGTGCGTCGTTGGATGGCGTCGCCGCGATTCTTTTGATCAACCACTCCATCGCCGACTGCGGGGGCATCTGCGCCAGACCGCGCCGCAGCGCGTACACGGTTTCCAGCTGCTCGGGCTTGAACAGTTTCTCCTCACGCCGCGTGCCGCTCGTCGCGATGTCGATCGCCGGATAGATGCGCTTGTCGGCCAGCGAGCGATCCAGCTTGATCTCGCTGTTGCCCGTGCCCTTGAACTCCTCGAAGATCACGTCGTCCATGCGCGAGCCCGTTTCGACGAGCGCGGTGGAGATGATCGTCAGCGATCCGCCGCCGGCGTTCTCGGGAATCGCGCGCGCGCTGCCGAAGAACGCCTTCGGCTTTGCCATCGCGGTGGCGTCGAGACCACCCGAAAGCGTCCGGCCGGTTCCGCGCTCAGCGGTGTTATGCGCGCGCGCCATGCGCGTGAGCGAGTCCAAAACAATGATGACGTCCTTGCCCATCTCGACGAGACGGCGTGCGTGCTCCATCACCATCTCGACCACTTCCACGTGGCGCTGCGCGGGCTGGTCGAAGCTCGACGCGATGACCTCACCCACGCCCCACGAAATCGCCTCGCTCACTTCCTCGGGCCGCTCGTCCACGAGCAGGATCAGCAGCACCGCCTGCGGGTGATTGATCACGATGCCTTCCGTGATCGCGTGCAGCAGCGTCGTCTTGCCCGCGCGGGCCGGGGCGACGATCAGCGCGCGCTGCCCATAGCCGATGGGCGCCACGAGGTCGATGGCGCGGCGTGTCAGCTCGTGTCCGCCCTTGGCCGGACGTCCCGTTTCGAGATACAGCTTGCGTTCGGGATATGCGGCCGTCAGCGACTGGAAGTCCTGCCGCTTGAGCGCGAGCTGCGGATCCGCGCCGTTGAGCGTCTGGATCTCCATTACCGAGGTGCGGCCGCGCTGGTCGCGACCAACGAGCGCGTGAAGATGGTCGCCCTTCCTGATGCCCCACTGTCTCACCACCGCGGGCGAAACCCATGCATCGCCCGGTTCCGCCAGGTAGCTCGCGCCCGCCCTGCGAATGAAGCCACCGTCACGCGACGGATCGAACCAGCCCTGTGTGTCGCCTACCGGAGTGAGAACGACCGGTGCGTGAGGCGCGCCCCCCGCCTGCTGCTCACCGGTGAACGTGCCGGCTCCGCCGCCGCCGCCACCCGTACCGCCACCCGGTCCACCGTCACCACGTCCGCCGCCACGGCGGCCGCGGCCCCTGTGGCGCCGATGGCGCCTGCCGTTTCTGTCGAATCGGTCGCCGCCGCCCCCGCCGCCGCCGCCACCGGAGCCGCGCTCTCGTCTCTGGTAGCCGGCGTCGCGCGGACCGTAACCTCCCCCACCTCCCGCACCGCCCCCGCCGCCCCCACCTGCGGACGGCTCTCCATTGCCGTTGCCGCTGACATCCGGCGGTGGCGCTTCGCCGGCGTCGCGCTCGACCACTTCGCGCTGCTCTGGTCGTCCGTCGTTTTCCGTCTTATCCGAATACGTCGGTGCCGAGCTCTCGGCGGGGGTCGACGGCTGCGCTGCAGCATCGGCGGGACCCGACTCGCGGTACGGGTTTTCGTCTTGTGTGTCCATAGTGGGGCTGTCGTTCCGACGGCCGCGACTCGGCCGCCCGCTCTTACGGGTGCCGCCTCTGCGTGGGCGTCGGCGCTCGGTCATTGATGCTTTGTGCTATTAACTGCGTCCGAGGCTCGCGGCGCGAGTCCTCGTTCGAGTGGAATGGTGCCAGGCTCTGCTTGCGTTTGTGACGCGTCCGCAGCGCGGATAACTCACGCGCCTCGGGCGCCTCTGCCCAGTCAGGCGAAACTACATCGCGGGTGCCGCCCCAAATCCGCTCGTCGGCGAGGGGAAGGGCAGGTGTCCGCGTGTTCGGCCGGAAGGACGATGCCACATGGTCGTGCCGGCGGACGGCTCAGTATCGCCATCCGCGCGTTTCCGCGCAACCCCGGACCTTCCAGACCGATCCCAAGCCATGCCAGTAGCGTGCCCAAGATCAGTCCAACGGGGGGAAAGAGTCGGGTTGTCGGGTTGTCGGGTTGTCGGGTGGTCGGGTTGTGGTCAACCAGTCAACCCGTCAACCCTCCTGTAGCTTTCGGAGTGTCCATTCCGTCCCAGCTCGCCGCCGCCCTGTCGCGCTACGAATCCAGCGATGACCTCGGGGCACTGTTCGATGCGATTCGCGCCGTCGCGAAATCGGCGGACATCCAGGCCCTCGTCGAGGCGGCGGACGAATACCGCGATCGTCCGGAAGTGGTAATACCCGTCTATGAGCACATCGTTGCGCATCGCCCAACGGACGCGCGCGCGCTCGTTGCCTTGGCCAACGCTTACTGGCTCTCGGGTCGCGGACCCGATGTCGTGGGCGAGCTCGCGATGCGCGCCAAGGCGGCGGACCCCGACAATCGGGCGGCGTGGCATCTCTGGGCCCTGGCAGAATCCAATGTGCGCGACCGCGTGGAGCGCTGGCGCCAGGTGAGCGAGCGGTTCCCGGATGACCAGTTGGCGCGCGCGGCGCTGGCGGACAACGCGGCCGGTCTCGCCGGCGCCGAGCAGGATCCCCTGGCGCTCGATCTCGCGATCAGGACGTACGAGAGTCTCTGGCAGGAGTCGCCGACGCCGACGCAGCGACGGGCGTTGGAGGAGACGCTCGAGACGCTGAGACGGTGGAAGCTATAGACGGGTTATCGGGTTGACGGGTTATCGGGTTGACGGGTTGACAGGTCGGCGGGTCGACGGGCAAAGGCTACAGCGAGCTGGATTGCTTCTGCACGGGCGCGACTGATTCCGGTGGTCGAGCATCTCGGGCCTATGCTCACGCGTGGCGGAATTCCGTGACCTAGAGGTCTATCAGCTCGCGCGCTCATTCTCGCGAGACGTCTACTTTGCGACGCTGCAGTTTCCCGCGCACCTCAAACGCTTGGCGGCGCAGCTCGTCGACGCGGCTGAGTCAATCGGCTCGAACATAGCGGAGGGCCGCGGGCGCAAGGACTGTGACCTCGGCAATGCCGAGCTCATTCGCTATCTGCATTTCTCCTTTGCGTCCGCCTGCGAAGCCGAACACCGACTCGATGGGGCGTACGATAAGGAGCTGCTCTCGCTCGACCAGCACAGACGTCTCAATGGGCAGGTTCTGACTATCAAATGCAAGCTGACTCGATTCATTCAGGCGCTCAAGCGCCGAGACCGAGGTCCTCGCCACAGGAAGGGCAAATTCAACAGCGCGCCAACCCATCAGCCTGATAACCCGTCAACCTGATAACCCGTCAACCTGACTATGCGGTCTGGTCCTCGGCCTCTGGCTGAACGCCGCGGACCCAGTCGATCAGCTCTTTCAGGTCGAACGGCTTGCGGAGCAGCGGACAGCGGCACGCGTCGACCAATTCCTGCGCGCGGTCCGAGATGTCGCCCGTGGTGAACAGGGTGCGATGACGCAGGTGCGCCTGCGTCGCGGCGGCGAGCTCGAAAAACGTGTCGCCGCGCATGCCCGAGATCCGCAGATCGACGACCAGCGCGTCCACGTGCTCGGTGCGCACGATCTGCATCGCGTGCTCACCCGAGAGCGCGGTGGTTGGTCGGTAGCCCGCGTGCTTGAGGGCGAGCGCCAGCGCCTTGCAGATCGCGGGCTCGTCGTCGACCACGAGGACATGCGTTGTCTGTCCGACCATGAACCACTCCTGGGAGAGTCACGGACGCCCTTGCCCGCGAGCTCGTTGGGGCTGCGTGGAACCGCGAATGCCGTCTGCCAACAACAGAACGAACTGCTCTGGCTCGATACGCGTGCGTACCTTGCGTGGTGTGAAGCCCGTGAGCGCGCGCATGTGCTGCGACAATTGATACTGCGAGTGGTAGCCAACCTTGGCTGCCACTTCCTTGATTTGCCGTCCGGGATCCCGCAGCAGCGTGTACGCCCGCAGGAGCCGCGCCGACGCCACCAGAAGTCGCGGGGACTTTATCCCCGCGCTATCGAGCTGGCGATACAGCGTTCGGAGGATGGTACCGGCCGCTGACGAGAGATCCTGTGCGCTGTGGAACCGTGCGGGTGAGCGATACAGTCGTTCGACCGCACGCACGACCGGCACCGGCAGTTTTGCCAGCTCCGGTGCCAGCGATACAAGCATCTGATCGCTGAGCGACTGTCCCGGAACCCGCTCCAGCAGCTCGAGAAACCTGCGCCGTTCGTCGTCGAACCGATTGAGAACGACATGCTCCAGTCCGATGCGACCCAGATGATGGATGGCGCGCATCGAGAGCGCGGAGAGCGTCGTGTAGATCACGATCGGCAGTGAAGGGTGCTGCCGGTGGATATCCTCGATGACGTCGACGCGAGGCATGCCGTCGACGACCGGGTCCACGACGAGGACGTCAGCGATGTGCCGCTGGACGGCGACCCGCAGTTCGTCCCACCCCTCCGCGGGGATGAGCGTGTGCTGCGAGCCCAGAACAATTGTTAGATGCGTGAGTTGCTGACGGGGCAGAAAGGCTACGACGTCCACGTGTGGCCGGATGGGATGTCATAAATCCATACATTTCTGTCACAAAATGCTGGTTTACGCACCATCCGGCGAGTCCAGATTGGTCGTCGTTGTCTCCACCCCTGGAACACAACGATACCCCACTGGAGCCCCGGAACATGACGCGCCGTCACCTTGCCTACGCCGTCCTGGTAGTCGCCTCCTTCGTTGTCAGCGCCTGTGCGGAATCGACCGCACCGCGTCGTGATGACACTGCGAACTGCAGAAGCACGATTGCCGGAAGCTCCGGCAACAGGTGCGAGTATTGATCGAATCTTCGGATGCCGAGTCGGGCCCAGAGCGGCCCGACCCGACTAGACTCCTATTTTCTGCCGGTCCTGCCGAAGCCGTTCTGCAATGGCTCCGACGCGTTCTTCTACAACCGCGTTCAAGGTGGGTACGGTGGGGGTAGCTGTCTGTCCCACGTTTCCAAGTGCGATCTCTGCCTGAAATACGACTTGGAACAATTCGTTTTCCTCGGCGAAGGTGAGCGCCTTCTCCAGAAACGTCCGCGCTTCGGTGTGTTTGCCGAGTAATTCGTAGCCCGTGCCACTCTGAAGCCAGTACTGGGCCTTCAGCTCTGTCGGGAGCGCACCCAGCTCGATCGAACGACGGTACTGCTCGAACAGAAGCTCCTCTCCCTCTGACGCAGTGAGCTCGAGGAGGTTGAGGGTGGCGACCCATCGCATGTACTGCTCTTGCGCCGTGGCGACGAGAATCAGGTACGCGTCGCGCGCTGCGGAGTGGACGCCGAGATTCATGAATGCCGTCGCAATGTCGCCGAGGATGCGATCGCGCTCGCGCGCCGATTCGCTGAGGTCCAATGCCTCGTATGCAAGCTTGATCGCGACTTCATAGTCACCACCCATCGCCGAGACACTGGAACGATCGTGCAGCGCCATGGCGTGCACTGCGCTGAGTCCATTGCGGCTCGCGCGTTCAATCGTCTCATCGAGGATTTCGCGCGCTTGAGGCAGGTTGCCGCGTGCCATCGCGCCTTTGGCCTCGCCAATTCGAGCGCGAAGGACACCGACAAGATCGCCAACAGACTGTGAGAGATTACCTGCAGTCTGATAAGCAGCGAGCGAAGCAGAGATGTCTCCGAGCTGGCGCAGACAGAATCCACGGCGCAGATGTGCTTGGGTCGCAACTTCGGCTTCCTGGACCGGATGGGTGTGAGCGATGATCGACGCATAGACGTCGTTCGCCAGGGACCACTTCGAGTCGTATTCCAGAAGTTGTCCGTACGCCATCAACCGCGGCGCCAGAACGTCGAGGTCGATCGCCGTTGAGCATTCGAGCACGTCGACCACGGCATTCAGGATGATCCGCAGCTTTTCGTTCGAGTCGACCTCGTCGATGCTTGCACGAACCGAGCGAACGCCCCAGTCATCCGAGGCGATGGCGTGCGGGCCGTCGTCGATCCACGCGTCGACCAGGCGAAGCGCGACTAGACCAGCCGTAGCCGCACGCCATTCCGGCGTCGCCTCGTCACGCGACGCGATTTCCTCAAAGAACGGCAGGTGCTTCAACCTTCGCGCGGATTCAGTCACGCGATCCTCCGAAGCTGCGGGCCCCATTGCCCGAGACGTCGCTCCAAAATCGGCAGGGAACGCGACACGACAAGTAGCGATTTGTGACAATCATTGCGGCGATTCATGACATTTTCCACACGTCGGGTGATTGAAATCACTAAGACATGTGTGTTTTCCGGGGTTGATGTTCCGGCGAACGCGACTGTTTCCAACGTTCAGATGACGCGGTGCTTCGGAAGCACTCGCGTGGCAACAGTGCTCGCCATCGCAGCGTCCATGCTACGCAGCAGTCGGCGTCGGGGTTCGACAGACGCTGCGATCCGCCGGCTGGACGCGCCACTATGATGAGTAAGACCTGTTTCGCCAAGGAAATGCGACGGTCATGAGCTCAACGACGCGCGAAGCTTGCCCAACTCTTGGGCCACATGCGCCACGTCGCAGTCCAGCGGCGCCGCAGCGTTCACAGCTTCTGGTTGATGCAGGGAAGTGAGGAGTTCCTCGACCTCCAGTACGTACCTATTGAGGCCATACTCGGATGCCATGGCGAGCGCACGTCGTAAATGCTCCCCACCGGGCGCCAGCTCACCAAACCGGAGCAGGCCCTGTCCGTAATTGAACAGAAACCCCGTTCGAAGCTCTGGCGGCAAATCCTGTCGCTTGAGAAACAGCGTGAGGTCGTCGAACCGTTCTCGGTAACCGCATTGGGATTCGATGTCGAGAAGATTCAGACACGACACCCAGCGGGTGTACTGCTCTCGTGCCTGCGCCCGAACGACCATGTGCGCGTCGCGCGCAGCGTCCAGGATGCGCATGTCGAGAAAAAACGAACCGATGTCGCCCAGAATTCGGTCACGCTCGGCGTCCTCGTTTGCCAGTCCGTAGGCCTCATATGCCAGCCTGACGGCGACTCCGAACTCGTTTCGCCGTGCCGCCAAACCCCCAAGGTCATGAAGCGCGCGTGAACGAACGTGGCCCAGACCGGGGCGGCGCGCGCGGTCCAATACACTGAGCAGCATGAACTCCGAGGCCGGCTGATTCCCACGAATGGTCACCAGACGGGCCTGGCCGATTACTGCCAACAGTTCTCCCGCAAGGTCATGCCGTCGAATGGCTAAAGAACGCGCCCGCTCGAATGCCGCGCCAG